>JAYUXE010000499.1:0-10514 GCA_043753165.1 Archangiaceae bacterium
GCGCTGTCGGGCTGCTCGGCATCGTTGACGGGCAGCACGGCCCGGGCGCGGTGGACGACGCGGTTTTTGGTGTTGAGCCAGGTGTATTCGGCGCGAACGCCCGTCACCGTGCCGTTCGACACGATGTTGCTGTGCTTGAGCTCGAGGCTCGCGGCGCGCTCGAACCGGAAGACCTGCACGACGCCGTCGGTGGTGGAGGCGATGCCTTCGTTGCCGACCCACGTCGCGTAGGACCTGCTGTTGCGCGCGATGTGAACGGCGTACGCGATCATCGCGCAGACGACGGTGCTGCCGGTGGTGAAGGGCACGGCGGGCCAGTCGGCGACCTGCGTGGTGATGAAGCCGACGAAGGCTCCTGGAAGACCCCCGATGAGGATGCCGAAGAAGATGCTCGCAGGGTAGTCGCGCTCGACGCGGCCTTCGTGAACGTTGGTCGTCGCGCTCAGCACCTCGCCGATGCCTTCGGGCACGGGCGGAAAATCGTCCGTCTCTTTCGTGGGCGTGCCGCTGTGGTTGAACCAGCGTGGGATGTACTTCGGCGCCTTGAAGCCGTTGTCTTCCCAGATTTTCCAGAGCTTCTTTGCCTGCGCCCGTTTGGGGTCGGGCTTGCGGCCCCTGGGCGTGCTGCGGTCGCGCAGCGATTGGGCAACCCGGCCCGCCAGCGGCGTGGTCTCTTTCGATCGCCCCGATTCGTGCGCGCGGACGAAAAAGTAGTCTTGCCGGGCCTCTTCGGGCAGCACGTCGCAGTAACGAATGAACCGCCAGCTGTCTTCGCCCCGGTCGAGCGGAGCGACCGACAGCGCCGACTCTAAAAACGTGAGGGTCTGCGGAGGCTCGGCCATCGTCGTGCTTTGGCGTACCACGGGTCACGGCACAACGTGGTTAAGTGCGCGCCGTTTTGGAAAACCGACGAAGCCCCCATCAAGTCCGAAAAGCAGTCAACCTGACGGTCAAGCTCGCCCACAAGGGAGTCGACGAGTTCGTCGAGAAGTACGCGACGAACATCTCGGTCGGTGGCCTCTTCATCCGCACCCGTGACCCGCAGCCGCTGGGCACGCTGGTGCACTTCAAAATCGAGATCGCGAACAGCCAGCGAATGCTGCAGGGCACCGCGGTCGTGAAGTGGATTCGCGGCCCGACGGATCCCGCCGGGCCTCCAGGTATGGGGCTCGAGTTCAAAGAGCTCGACGCGGCGAGCCACGCGGTCGTGAAGCGAATTCTCGCGGGGAACCAGGCGCCCAGCGCGTTGGCTCCACCTCCGAGCATCGCGCCGGTGAAGACGAAGCCTGCCGCGGTTGCTCCTCGGCCGCCGCCGCCTCCTCCTCAGGTTGCACCGCCTGCACCCGCGGTGCGGAAGGCCGCCCCGATGGTTCCACCGCCGCCGCCTGCGGCAGACTTCGACTTCGACGCCGAGCTCGCGAAGCTGCCTGCGACGCCCCGGGTCGCGGTGGTGACGCCAGAAGAAGCGCCGAGCGCGCTCGACGAGAACTTCGACTTCGACATGCCGGGCGTCGACGGAGAAAAGGCGGTCGATCTGGATCTCGACGCGTTGATCGCCGGCACGCCGCCTCCTCCGCCCGACCTGCCCCCCGACCCCGTGCCCGAAGGCTTCGAGTTCGATCTCGACATCGACATGGATCTGTCGGCCGCCGCGACGTCCGCGCCGCCGCCGCCTCCCGCAGCCCGTGCGATGGAACAGGCGAAGCACCAGACGCTCACTCCGGCGGCTGCTGTTCCTGCGTCCGCCCGAGCCGCGGCGGGCCAGCCCGTCTTCTTGAAGCCGCCCGCGACCATCGTCCCCACCGGCCCCGTCGTCGGCATCGACCTGGGGACGAGCAACACGGCGTGCGCGGTGCTGGTGAACGGGAAGCCGCAGATGCCGCGATCCAGCGATGGCTACGCGCTCATCCCTTCCATCGTTGCGCTCAGCCGGCAAGGCGCTTTGCTGGTCGGCAACCGCGCGAAGTCGCAGCTGATGTTGAACCCGAGTCAGTCAATTTACGGCGCGAAGCGTCTCGTCGGCCGCGACTACGACAGCGACACCGTGCAGCAGGTGCGCGAACGGTTCCACTATCAAATCGTCGCGGGCCCCGACGGCAAAGCGGCCGTGAAGCTCGGCCCGCACACGCTGTCGTTGGAAGAAGTGCAGGGCATCATCCTTCAAGAGTGCCGGCAAATGGCCGAACGCCACCTGGGCGTGGCCGTCAACCGTGCGGTCATCACCTGCCCCGCGTACTACTCGGAACAGCAGCGTGAAGCGGTGCGGCGCGCGGCTGCGATGGCGGGCCTCAAGGTCGAGCGCATGTTGAACGAGCCGACTGCCGCCGCGATGGCGTACGGCCTCAACCGCGGCATGGCGAAGAAGGTCCTCATCTACGACCTGGGCGGCGGCACGTTCGACGCCACGATTCTTCGCATCGACGACAACGTGTTCGAGGTGCTCGCGACGGGCGGCGACATCTTCCTGGGCGGCCTCGACTTCGACAACCAGCTGGTCGACGAGCTGCTCGCGCGTTTCTCGAAGCAGCACGGCCAGGCATTCGCAGGCGACCCGGTGGCGCTCTCGCGCATCGCGGCGGAAGCCGAACGCACGAAGATTTCACTCACCGAACGCCAGCAGGTCGACGCGCTGCTGCCGATGCTTCAGATGACGGCCGACGGAAAACCGTTGGACCTCAAAACAGTCATCACCCGTGAAGAGCTCAACGCGCTGTGTGCCGACCTCGTCGACCGCACCATCGACGTCGTGAAAGACGTGCTGCTCGACGCGAAGCTGAAGATCACCGACCTCGACGACATCGTGCTCGTCGGAGGCATGAGCCGCATGCCGCTGGTTCGCGATCGCCTGAAGCATCTGTTCGGCAAGGCAGCGCTGGCGAACGTGAACGCGGACGAAGCGGTCGCTTTGGGTGCGGCGCTGTACTCGGGCACCGTCGACAAGGTCTCGAACGTGGTGCTGATCGACGTGGTGCCGATGACGATCGGCATCGGCCTGCCCGGCGGTGGCTTCAAGCGCACCATCGAACGCAACACGCCGCTGCCTGCCAACGCCTCGTTCGCGGTCAGCACCTCGAAGGACGACGAAGAGCACCTCGAGCTCAACCTCTTTCAGGGCGAAGACGCGCAGGTTGGCGGCAACGAATACCTGGGCACCGTGAGCATCGATGGCCTGCCGAAGGGGCCGAAGGGCACGGTGCGGGTGGTGGTGAACGTGAAGCTCGACGCCGAGTGCGTGCTGCACGTCGAAGCGCGCGAGCTGCGGACGCGCGCGGTCTTCAAGGCGACGCTGGCGACGCGCTACACCCCCGAGCAGATCCGCACCCGGCTGGGAATCGCCGCGCCAGATCCGAAGCAGGGCGCACGCGCGAAAGAGCTCGAAAAGCGCGGCGGCCGGTTCTGGAGCTTCTTGAAGCGGGTCGTCGGCAAGACAGCCGCCTGACAGCCTCACTGGAATGGGGAATGTGACAGAGAACGGGCCCCGCTGATCTAGCCTGCGGCCCCCGTGATCCGCGCGCTCGTCTTCTTCGCCCTGATTCTTCCCTCGGTCGCGGTGGCCGCCATCTACGAAGTGCCGCTGGACAAGGTCGACAGCGAAGACGACATCATCGACCTCGAAGAGCGCGGCGAAATCTCGACCGAGACCGCCGACATCCTCTACGACATGATCGTCGAAGGCATCGACCTGAACTCGGCGACGCGCGACGAGCTCTACGACCTGCCTGGCCTGACGTACGCCGACGCCGATGCGATTCTTCTCTACCGAAAGAACAAGGGCCGCATCGAAGACCCGACCGAGCTCGTCGGCGCGGGCTCGCTCACCGACCAGCAGCTGCTGCTGATCACCCCGTTCATCCGCCTGGAAAGCGGCCCCGTGAAGTTGCCGATCGCCGGCAAAATTCGCCTGCGCAGCGGGATGTCGAACGGCGACTTCCAGACACCCGGTGGCCCGCTGGCGCCTCCCGGGTTCCTGGTGGGCTCGTTCACGTTTCCCTGGAACCTGTCGGCGGGCGTGGTGCTGAACACGACGCGGCTCGCTCCGGGGTCCCCGTATTACAGCCAGCTGCGCGGGGCACTGGAGGCCGCTCCGTTTCAATACCGCGCGCAGCTTCCGACGCTGTACGCGCAGTGGCGCGCGGGAAACCGGCGGGTGGTGCTCGGCTCGTACACGATTGGCTTTGCCGAACGGGTAACGCTCGACAACACGCACCGCAAGACGCCCAGTGGGTTGAGCGTCACGTCGACCGCGCTGATCAACCGCCAGCTCGCCGCGTACTGCAAGCAGAGCTCGGACTCTGGCGCAGACGTGTGCAACGGCGGGCAGAACAACTACGTGCTCGATGACTGGGCGATTCGTTCGAACTTCCGCGGCCTCGCCGGCAGCATCGAAGACCTCGAGTTCGGCAGCGGGCAGAAGCTGTCGCTGTACGGCTTTCTCTCGTACCAGACGCGCGATCTCTACCAGTACGAGATGTTCGACCGCGCCCAGTGCGAAGACCCGCGCGACGACAGCGCCAACTGCAGAGCGCCTCGTGTGTACGTCGGCGACGACCTCGCGCGCGACGGCCGCCTGAAGTTCACCACCCTGCCCGGTCTCTTCGAAGAATTGCTGGGCGGCGCGCACGTCGACTTCAAGCCCAACGAGCGCTACCGCATCGGCCTCACGGGCTACGGAGCGACCACGTTCTTCCACGGCGCCCCGCTGCGCCTCGAGCCGCAGGAATGGAGCCGCCAGCCTTTCGGAGGCCCCTTCGGCGCCATCGGCCTCGACCTTCGCGCGCAGTTCGGGCAGTTCGGCTTGTTCCTCGAAGCGGCGCGCAGCTTCGATTCCGTTGCCGCCGGCCCCGACCCCGTCAACCAGCCCGCGGGCGGCGGCGGCTTCGGCGTCGAGCAGCGCACGCTGTACACGCCCAAGGGCCACGAGGTTGAGCTCTCTCTTCGTTACTACGACAACAAGTTCCTGAACCCCTTCGCGCGGCCCGTCGCGTCGCCCGACGAGTACGACGGGCAGTCGGCGCGAAACGAAGGCGGGGCGCGGCTCAAATACCTCGGCAAGCTTCCCTACGATTTCGAGCTGCGGTTCGCGGCTGACTTCTGGACGGCGCCGTACGCCTCGCGCGCGGGGCCCGCGGGCATCCCGAACCTCTACGCGCTGATTCGCCTGGACTACGAGGGCTACCGGCTGCTCTCGCCCGCCGTCTTCTTCGAAGCGCGAAACAAGAACCTCACCTCGGGCACCCACGGCACCTGCGCCAGCGGCACCATCATCTACGTCGAAGGCAACGAGCCTTTCGTGTGCTCGGGCGACAGCTACCGCAGCACGGTGCGGCTCGACATCCGGCCCCTGGGTAAGCGGCTGTCGGCGGCGTTGCTCGGCACCTTCGTGCTGAAGGACGACATTCGCTACAAAGACCGCTTCATGCAGGGCGCCGGAGCGGCCCTCGAGGTCCGTTCGCAGCCCGCCGACTTCCTGCAGCTGAAGCTGCGCAGCCGGTATCTGCGAGAGGACCTGTCTGACAACACCTACCTCGAGCACTCTTTGTGGACGTACCTACAGGCGACTTTCATCGCTGGCAGGAATTTCCGCGTCTCTCTGCGGTACGATTTGATCGCTTACCTCCACGAACGGGCGTCTTTCGTCGGCCGCATTCCGAGCCCCGAACACCGCGTGTACCTGGATTTGAGGGCCGGATTTTGAAGGTGTTCATGCGCCCTGCGGTGTTGCTGGCCAGCCTCGCCTTCTTCGTCTCGTGTGAGGCGCCGAAATCTGCGCGCCGCTTCACGCGCGACGAGACGTCGGCGGTGCTCAAGCGCCTCGAGGTCATCAGCCTCGAGCTGGGCGAGTTCCCCATCGATGGCTCGAGCTCGGTCATCGACGGCGACACGATTCGCGTGAAGGGCCTGAGCTCGTCGCTGCGACTCTTGGCGATCGACGCGGAAGAAACGTTCAAGCACGCAGATGAGCGCGCGGCGTTCGCGGCGGGCTGGGACGGCTACAAGAAGAAGATGCGCGGTGGCAGCGCGCGGCCAGCGAAGTTTGCGACGCCGCTGGGCGAAGACGGCAAGAAGTTCGCGCAGGCGTTCTTCGAAGGCATCGACTCGGTGCGGCTCGAGCGCGACCACCCGGGCGAGATTCGCGACTACTACAACCGGTACCTCGCCTACGTCTTCGCGAAGAAAGACGGGCAGTGGGTGAACTTCAACGTCGAGATTGTGCGGGCCGGCCTTTCGCCCTACTTCGTGAAGTACGGCCGCAGCCGGCGGTTCCACAAAGAGTTCCTCGACGCGCAGAAGCAGGCGCAGGCAGGGAAGCTGGGCATCTGGGCCGAAGGCAAACAGCACTACGACGACTACCCCGAACGCCTGAAGTGGTGGGACGAACGCGAGCAGGCGATCACCCGCTTCGAAAAGGTGATGGACGAGAAGCCCGACCAGTACATCGCGCTGACCCGGTGGGACGCGATGCTGAAGCTCGAGCAGAAAGTCGGCCAGGCCGTCACGATTCTCGGCGCGGTCAGCGAGGTCCGCTTCGGTGAGAAAGGCCCGTCGGTGGTGCGGCTCTCGCGCAACCGCGGCAATGACTTCGAGGTCGTCTTCTTCGACCGCGACGTGCTGCTCGCGTCGGGCGTTCAGTACAAGAAAGGCGAATACGTGCAGGTGCGCGGCACGGTGAACAAGTACCGCGACAACTACCGCAACATCGACAAGCTGCAGCTGGTGGTGAGCCTGCCGGGGCAAGTGCTCGCTCCGAGCCTGGAACTCGAAGAGCTGCTGGACGACAAAGGCCACGAGCCGAAAAACGAAACTGAGGGTGACTGACACATGAAGACGCGAATCGGTTTGTTGGGCCTGGGTTGTTCCGTGCTGGTGGCCTGTGGCTCGTCGAGCACGGGGACGACAGACATCTGTAAGGGCAGGCTCGCGGGTGACCTGGTCATCACGGAAATCATGCTGGACCCCGAAGGCAGCGACACGGGCAGCGAGTGGTTCGAGGTCTACAACACGCTCGGCACCGACATCGACCTGAAGGGCATGGTCATCTACACGAAGGACACCGACGGCTCGGGCTCGAAGACGCACACGCTGAAGGCAGGCACGATTCCAGCGCAGGGCTACTTCACGTTCGGCGACATCCGGTCGGGCGCGCTGCCCGCGTGGATTGGGTACACGTACAACGACAGCCTCGGGAACTTCGGCAACGCGCGCGGCGTCATCGGCATCAAGTGCGCAGCGGTGACGTTCGATGAAGTGACGTGGACGCGCACCGCGAAGGCGGGCCGTTCGCGCGGGCTCGACCCGACGCAGCCGAAGACGTCGACCGCGAATGACGACGAGACGCTGTGGTGTGACACGAACCCGGGCGTCGTCTACAGCGGCAGCAGCGCGGGCACCCCGGGCGCGGCGAATGCGACCTGCATTCCGGAAGCGATGGTCGGCACGTGTCTCGAGAACGGAGTGCCGCGCCCGATTCGTCCCCCCGGCGGCGGCGATTTGATCATCACGGAAATCATGGCGAACCCGAAGCTCGCGGCCTCGACCACCGGCGAGTGGTTCGAGGTGCTCGCGACGAAGGCGGTCGACTTGAATGACCTGACGATCGCGACGCCGACGTCGGACACGAAAGTGAAGAGCATGGACTGCGTGCCGGTGGTTCAGGGCGAGTACGTGCTCTTCGCAAAGAGCGGCGACCCGTTCATCAACGGCGGCTTGCCGACCCCGAAGCTCACGTACAGCCTCACCCTCACCGACACGATGAGCCGGCTCTTCCTGCGTCGCGGCGACGCGGGCATCGATGAGGCGGCCTACAACACGGCGGGCTCGGCCGGAAATGGCGTCTCGTGGCAGCTGGACTCGAACCAGCTCAACGTTCTCGCCAACAATGATCCGGCCAACTTCTGCCTCGCGACCAAACCGTGGGCAGGCGGCCTGGACGGCGGAGACCTCGGCAGCCCCGGCACTGCGAACGAGATGTGCCCCGCTCGCCCCGATGCCGGCATCGATGGCGGCTCGACCGACGCGGGAGACCCGAACTTCTGCTTCGACACCGGCACGAACATGTTCCGCGCGGTCGTGAAGCCGACTGCGGGCGACTTCGTCATCACCGAGTTCATGGCGAACCCGGCGGCGGCACCCGATTCCGTCGCCGGCGAGTGGTTCGAAGTGTTGGTCAAAGGTGTGGCCGACTTCAACGGAGTCCAGATGACGGCGAACAGTGGTCTGACCGCGTTCAACTCTGCGAACTGCATGCACTACCCGATGGGGGCGCTGCTGGTGTTCGCGAAGAGCACTGACCCGATCGCGAACGGAAACCTCGGCCCCATCACGGGGACGTTCACTGCGCCGCTCGCGAACTCGAACGCGAAGATTGTTCTGTTCACCGACGCTGGGTTGGTCGACCAGATTACATGGACCACGGTCTCTGCCGGTAAGTCGCGACAGCTCGACGTCACCAAGCAAGACCACCTGCTCAACGACGTGACGACGAACTTCTGCGACAGCGATGCAGGCATCACGCTCGCCGACGGCGGACCCGGAGACAAGGGAACGCCCGGAACTGCGAACCGCGCCTGCCCGTGATTCGCGCCGCAGTCCTTCTCGCCCTGCTCGCCGGGTGCGGCGCGCCGCAGAGTCCCTGCGGGCCTTCATCGGGCAGGGTGGTGAACGTGGTCGACGGCGACACGGTGGACCTCGAGTCGGGCGTTCGCCTTCGCCTCATCCTCGTCGACACGCCCGAGACCACAGGCGGCAAGACCGATTGTTACGGCCAGGAAGCGAAGGCGTTCACCACGGCGGCGCTCGACGGCAAGCAGGTGTCACTCGCCTACGACACCCAGTGCAAAGACCGCTTCGGCCGCACGCTCGCGTTCGTCACCGCCGACAACCAGGAAATCAACAGCACCCTCGTGAAGAAGGGCCTCGCGTGCGTCCTCTTCATCAAGCCCGACGGTGAGAGCCGCAAAGTCGAGTTCGACGACTACGAGACCGTCGCCAAGACGGAACGCGCCGGCATGTGGGGCAGCTGCACCAAGGTGACCTGCGAGTAGAAAGGTTGCACACGGCTCGAAGGCCCGGTGTCTGGCCTTGCATGCAACCGTACCCCAGCAGGTCGCTGCCGATTCCGATGCCGATGGTCCGCCCGCCCCTGCCGCACGCGGGCGCGCAGGTGATGCCGGCGCTGACCTTCCCCAACGCGCCGGTCACTCCGTCGGCGCACGTCGCCAGTGGCACCTCGCGCTACACGTGGCTGGGTTACGGCGCGCTGCTGGTCGGCATTCTCGCCGCCGCCGCGGGCTCGATGGGCATGGCGCTGCTGCTGATTCCCATCGGGCTCGTGGTTCAGCATTTCCAGGCGAAGACGGTGCGCGCGCTGATTCGAGGCTCGGGCGTGCAGGTCAGCCCGATTCAGCTGCCGCAGCTGTACGCGGTGGTCGAACAGTTCGCGCAGCGGCTTGGCATGAAGGAAGTGCCCGAGGTCTACATCGTCGAAGAGTCCGTACAGAACGGCTTCGCGGTGAAGCTCGGCAAGCGCGACCTGCTGCTGCTTACCGATGACGCCGTCTGGGGCGCGCTGCAGAGCAAAGACCCTCACGCGCTCGGCTTCATCGTCGGCCACGAGCTCGCGCACATCGCGCTGGGCCACACGGGCGTGCTCCGCAACATGCTGCGGTCTGCGTTCAAGCCGCTGAGCCGCGCCGACGAGCTGACCTGCGACAACGTGGCCGCCGAGCTGGTCGGCAACGACGACCTCGCGATTCAAGGCCTCGCGCTGCTCACCGTCGGCCCGCAGCTGATGCCGTACCTCGACATGGACGCGCTGCTTGCCCAGGCCGACCAGGTCTGCGCCGATGGCGCGTCGAAGAAGGCCGAACGCCGCCTCACCCACCCGCTGCTGCTGCGCCGCATCGGCAACCTGAAGCGGAACTGATTGTCTTGAAGGCCGACGCAGTTCGTCAGCCACCTTCTGGAGTGCTTCTCCCTGAGGGAGCACTTCGGAAGGGTTTTACTTTTTCTGTGCGTTGACGAGCTTCAGCGTGTGGTCGAGCAGCTTCGCGTCGCCGGGCTCCGCGTGGCCGGGCACCACGGTGTCGGGCTTGAACGCGCGCATCACCTCGAGCGCGGCGGGCCACGACTTCAAGTCTGAGTCGGCGAGGTTGCCGAACTTCGGCATCGCGACCACCGCGCAGCCACCCACCAACAGCTTTCGCGCGGGGAACCAGACGACGACGTTGTCTGGAGCGTGCGCAGCGCCGGGGAACTTCACCTCGAGCGTCTCGCTGAAGAACTGCAGCTCGAGCCCTTTCGCCGCCGGGAAGGTGCGCGTCGGTTGCGCTGCAGTGAAATGGGCAAATCGCTTGTCGAGCGCGGTCATGTCGGTGCGCTGCTTCTCGGCGCGGTCCTTGATCAGGGTCGCGGTGTGGTCGGAGGCCCAGACGGTCGCTCCGGCTTCGGCGAAGGCTGCGTTGCCGCCGGGCCCGCCGTCGTAGTGGAAGTGGGTGTTGATCGCGACCAGCGGGCGT
>JAYUXE010000500.1:0-4721 GCA_043753165.1 Archangiaceae bacterium
GCCACTGCAATGGCCGGCGACGACTCGCAGCCCGACGGCATCGGACCCATCAAGAAGACCGCCGGCCCCGACGACGTCGCCTCGCTCATCTTCACCAGCGGGACCACCGGAAATCCCAAAGGCGTGATGCTGACGCACCGCAACTTCGCGTCCCTCATCAGCAAGCTCGCAGGCAGCTTCAACATGGGCGTCGGCGACGGCGTCTTGTCCGTGCTTCCCCTGTTCCACACGTTCGAGTTCTCGGCCGGCTTTCTCACGCCGTTCTCGCGCGGCGCCGAAATTTCGTACATCGATGACCTCACCACCGATCGCATCGGCGACGTGCTCGAGACCGGGCGCATCACCGGCATGATCGGCGTCCCCGCGCTGTGGCAGCTGTTCCACCGCAAGATGACGCAAGAGCTCGCGAGCAAGCCCCGGTTCGTCGAAGAAGCGATGAAGGGCCTGATGGCGATCAACGGCGAGCTTCGCAACCGGTCGAGCCTCAACCTCGGCAAGCTGCTGTTCTGGCCGATTCACCGGAAGTTCGGCGGCAACATCAAGTACCTCGTCTCGGGCGGCTCGGCATTGCCGGACGACGTACACAAGGCGTTTCACGGCATGGGCTTCAGCCTCACCGAGGGCTACGGGCTCACCGAATCGGCGCCGGTGCTCACCGTCACCGAGAACAGCAACAAGCGGCTTCCGGGCACGGTCGGCCGCGCGCTGCCGGGCATCGAGCTCAAGATTCACAACCCTGACAACGAAGGCGTCGGTGAGGTGATCGCCCGCGGCCCCAACGTGATGGCGGGCTACTTCGACGATCGCGAAGCCACCAACCTGGTGCTGAAAGAAGGCTGGCTCTACACGGGCGACCTCGGCCGCCTCGACGCCGATGGCCGGCTGTACCTCGCGGGCCGCCAGAAAGACGTCATCATCGATGCGAACGGGAAGAACGTTTATCCCGACGAGCTCGAAGAGCTGTACCTCAAGCACGACCACGTCAAAGAGCTCTCGATCGTCGGGCTGCCCGATGACGCCGGCGGCGAGAAGGTCGCCTGCCTCTGCGTGCCTGACTACAAAGACCGCCCGCGTGAAGAAGTGCGGAAGGAAATCGAAGACCACTTCCGCAAAGTCTCGGCCGACATGCCGTTCTACCGGCGCGTGAAGCTGCTGCGGTTGTGGGACGCCGAGCTGCCGCGCACTGCCAAACTTTCAGTCAAGCGCAAGCAGGTCGTCGAAGAACTGAAACGCCTCGACCGCGCGGCCCACAGCGGTGAAAAGGCGCGCGCGGCGGCGAAGGACTCGGCCGTCAACACCGACTGGCTGATTCCGATTCTGGCCGACGTGCTGCAGCGGCCCGTCGCCGACATCTCTTCCGAAGCGCGGCTCACCGCCGACCTCGGGTTCGATTCGCTGATGCTCACCGAGCTGTCGGTCGCGCTCGAGAACGCGGGCGTGTCGACCAGCGCCGTCGGCGACCTCACCAAGATCAACACCGTCGACGATCTGCGCCGCGTCATCATGGCATCGGGCAAGCGGCCAGCGCACGAGACGAAGGCGAAGGACATCACGCGCGAGCTTTCCAGCGCGGCGAAGGACACCGACTTCCCGATGCCCGAGCCACTGGCGAAGCTCGGCAAGGCTTTGCTCTCGGCCGGCCAGCGCGCGCTGTACGGCAGCATCTTCGACGTCGAGACCACGGGGAAATCGTTCATCCCCCAGAACCGCAACTTCCTCGTCATCGCGAACCACTCGAGCCACCTCGACATGGGGCTCGTGAAGGTGGTGCTCGGTGCCCAGGGCGAACGGCTCACCGCGCTCGCCGCGCGCGACTACTTCTTCAACACACCGCTGAAGCGCGCGTACTTCGAGAACTTCACCAACTTGATTCCGATGGAACGCCAGGGCTCTTTGCGTGAGTCGCTGCGCATGGCGGGTGAGGCGCTGAACCAGGGCTTCAACCTGCTCATCTTCCCCGAGGGCACGCGGTCGCCGACGGGTGAGATTCAGGAGTTCTTCCCGACGCTCGGCTACCTCGCGCTTTCCTTCGAGGTCGACATTCTGCCGATGTACCTGGGCGGCACGTTCGAGGCGCTGCCCAAGGGCGGCATCCTGCCGAAGCAAACGGACTTGAAGGTTCGCATCGGGCCGCCGCTGCTCCTCAGCGACATGCGCAAGCGCACCAAGGGCATGGCGCGCAGCGAGAGCTACCGCACGGTAACCAGGCTCGCCGAAGAAGCGATTCGGGCGCTTTCGGAAGGCAAGGTCTACTCGCCCGCGAAGCTCGTCGCGGAAGCGGAAGCGCGCAAATCCACGGATCCGACGAGGAAGTCGTCATGAAGGTTCTGGTCACGGGTGGCACCGGGTTTCTCGGCACGCACCTGATTCCGCGGTTGATGGCGCAGGGCCACCAGGTGCGGATGATTGGGCGCACGAAGCCCGCTGCGTCGAACAGCGCGCCCCCGAAGGCCGGGTTCGCAAAGGCGGAAGCGGCGGCGACGCCAGAGTTCATCCAGGGCGACTTGAAGGACGTCGAGGTGGTGAAAAAGGCGGTCGAAGGCGTCGAGGCGATCATCCACCTCGCAGGGCTCGTCAGCTTCAAGCCGGAAGACGGCCGCAAGATGTACGAGCTGCACGTCGAGGCCACGCGGTCGTTGTTGCGCAGCGTTCAGCAGCTCGGCACGCGGCCCCGCATCGTCCTGATGTCCACGTCCGGCGCGATCGCTGTCTCCAAGACCGAACGCATCGGCACCGAGGACGACGACTACCCAATCGAGACCGTCGGCCGCTGGCCGTACTACCTGTCGAAAATCTACGAAGAGAAGCTCACGCTCGAGTACTGCAAGAAGCACCAGATTCCGGCCGTCGTGCTGAACCCGTCGCTGCTCATGGGGCCAGGCGACGACCGTTTGAGCTCGACGTGGACGGTGGTGAAGTTCCTTCAACGCGAAATTCCCGCATTGCCCACGGGCGGCATGTGTCTCGCGGATGCGCGCGATGTCGCCGACGCGACCGTCAATGCGCTCACCCGCGGTGAGATTTACGGCCGGCATCTGATGGGCACGAACCTCACGATGAAGGACTTCTTCGGGAAGCTCGAACGGCTCACGGGCGTGCCGGCGCCGCGGCTGCGGTTGCCCAAAGCGGCCAACGTGCTCGGAGCGTACGCGCTCGAGGCGTTCGCAAAGTGGCGCGGGACGACGCCGACGCTGGATCCCCACGAAGTCGAAATCGGTGAGCACTGGTTCTGGCTCGACAGCGCAAAGGCCGAACGCGAGCTCGGGTACGTCGCGCGCGATGTCTTCGACACGCTCAACGACACGGTGCAGTACACGATGACGAAGCTCGCTCCGGGAAATCTGCCCGGCACCAAGGGGCGCCTCGCCGAGCTCCGCGGCGAGTAGTCACGGGCGTGGCACCCGGGTCGTCGTCTGGTGCCGTGACCCCCCTTTCGCCGACGGCTTCGAAGCTACCGCCACGGGGTGGTCGCGAGAGACGACCCCGTCGACGTTCACGGTGCCCACCGGCCTTCGGTGATCGTTGTCGTGGAACACCTGCGAGAAATCGGGAGCTCCGCGCGTTCTCTCGTCCGTTCGTCGGGCATTGACGGGGAAGCGGGTGTCGAGCTCGGCGCTGGACCCGAAGCTGGCTGCCCTTTCCGCGCCGCAATTCTTCTACTCGGTCAGGGTGTTAGTGGCCGGACGACCAATTTGGTCGCGCTGCCACTAACACCCCTGTGCTTTCGAGCTGAGCGTCGCAAAAGTCACGAGGTTCGACCTTCACCGTTCGCCAATCCCCGCACGGGCCGATGACAGAACCCGCTGAGCAATCGCTGCCGCTGCGGGCTCTCTTCACCGTCGTCGGGCCTCGATGAGGGCGGCGGCGCGAGACTTCGTTGGCGCAATCACTTCGCCACGCCAGTGTGAGGTGGTGCCTCGCGGCCCTCGGGCCCCGCGAACCGCAGCAGGTAGTCGCGCCACCGCTTCACGAACGGCTTGTCGCGCGTCACGGCGTCGAGCTCAGGCCAGAAGTCGGCGAGCCCGATGCGTCGCAGAAGCCTGGCGTACTGCGCGAACCCCCGGGGGACCTGCCCACGCTTCAGGATGTCCATCACGCGGCGCCGAATGCGTTGCCGCTGTTCTTCGGTGAGCTCGACGTGCCTCAGCGCTCGCGCTGTGTCCGGCTTCACGCTTCGTCCGAAGGCGAAGTGCGCATCTTCCTCGAGGAGGTCGACCCCCAGCGCGATGCAGCCTCGATCCCCGGCGGCGATGCCGTCGATGACCTTGAACATCACCGGGTAGACCCAGCGCGTCTCGCCTTCCTGGTGTTCATAAGGCGAGAGGTCGAACGGGGTGCGGACGCCGAGCTCGAGGCAGTACGCGTGGTAGCGCGCAATGAGGGCGACGCGCCGCTCAGGCAGCTCGGCCGCTCATCTTGTCGAACCTGCTCGAGACGAACGGACCGTCAGAACTTCAGCTTCTTCACGGTCGTCCTGTTGGCGACGATCTCGACCTCGACGGAGGTCTTGATGCCGGCCTCGGGGTTCACGAGCCGCAGGGTGTGCTTCCCGGCGGGCAGGGGGATCTCGAGCAGCGGCGACTCGCCGAGCCGTCGGGCACCGAGAAACACCTCCGTCCACGGACTCGTCTGCAGCGTCAGCTTCCCGCGTCCCTTCACCGCGCCGCGCACCGGCGGAGGCTCGACCGGAACAGGCACTGGAACCGGAACCTGAGCGACGA
>JAYUXE010000501.1:0-1908 GCA_043753165.1 Archangiaceae bacterium
CAGCTGCCGACGGCGAACCAGGCGTGCGTGGGCGCGTCGTGCGACGAAACTGCGTGGTGCTTCAACGGCCCCGATGGCGGCACGTGCAGGTCGCGGCTCGGCTTGAACGCCCCGTGCACCGACGACAGCCAGTGCCTGTCTCCCCTGCTTTGCGAAGCGCTGACCGGGTTGTGCGTGCCGCGCGCGCTGAACGCGGTCGCTGCGCCGTGTGGCTTGCGGCAGACCTGCCCGACGGGAACCGTCTGTCTGCGCGCGACCGCCACGGCCCTGGGCGAGTGCCAGCCGCCACAGGATGCGGGCACGTGTGTCTCGAGCAACGACTGCCAGACCCACCTCGCGTGCGTCGGCCTCGACGGCGGTCTCGCGCTCGGCTGCGGCGCGCGCCAGGCCGATGGTCAGCGCTGCAGCGAGACGCGCGACTGCCAGCTGCTGTCCATCTGCAAGCAGCAGACGTGCGTGCGGCTGCCGGCCACCGGCGATTCGTGCACGGTCGCGCAGAGCTGTTTGTTCGGCCCGTGCGTGCCGCGCGACGGAGGCTCCATCTGCACCGAGCCGTTCGGGCCGGGGGTCGTCTGCGCGCGCGATTCGGACTGCAGCTCGAGCCGGTGCGTGACGGGGAAGTGTTTGCCCAGCTGTACGCCCTGAGTGTTGTCGACGCGCAATCGACACAGCCAATTTCTGGGGTTAAGGCGGCGCGCATGGTGTGGTTCTCTCTCGTGTGTGTGGCCGCGGTGGGCTTCTTCAGCTGGCGGCCAATCGCCAAAGCGCTGATTGGTTGGAAGCTGGGCCCCTACCGGGTGACGGTGAACACCGTCGACGCGTCGAAGCCGAAGAAGCTTTCCGCGCCGAAGAAGGTGGCGGTCATCGGCGGAGGGCTCGCGGGCATCGCGGCGACGAACAGCCTCGCCGCGCGCGGGTACGCCGTGAGCCTCATCGAGAGCAAACCGTACCTGGGTGGAAAGCTGGGCTCGTGGGAAGTGGAGCTCGCGCCCGGGAAGAAGGAATGGGTGAGCCACGGCTTCCACGCGTTCTTCCGGCACTATTACAACTTCAACGCGTTCATGGATTCGCTGGGGCTGCGCAAAGCGTTCAAGCGGATTTCGGACTACCGCGTGTTGCGGCAGAACGGTGGGTCGGTGTCCTTCGGTGAGCTCGAGAGCACGCCGATGTTGAACCTGATGGCGCTGCGCGACGTCGGCATGTACCGGTACGCGGAAGTTGCGCGCTCGCCGACCCGGCACCTGATGACGCTCTTTCTCGAGTACGCGCCCGAGACGAACTCGCGCCTGGACCACATGTCTTTCGCCGAGTTCGCGAAGCGCGCCGAGGTGCCGCCCCAGCTGATGATTGCGTTCAACACCTTTTCGCGCGCGTTCTTCGCGGACGAAGACAAGCTGTCGATGGCCGAGATGCTGAAGAGCTTTCACACCTACTACCTCGGGCACGACGGTGGCCTGCTGTACGATCACCCGACGGGTGACTACGAGGAAGCGCTGCTGAAGCCGATTCGGGCGCACCTTGCGTCGATGAACGTCGAGCTGCGTTTGAACGCTGCAGTCACTTCTTTGAAGAAAGTGAGTGGCGGGTTCGAGGTGAATGGCGAGCTGTTCGAGAAGGTCGTCGTCGCCACCGACGTCGTCGGCGCGAAGAGCATCCTCGGTTCGGCCCAGGGCCTCGAGACGCTTCACGCGAAGTTCAACAAGCTGACGCCGGGGCAGCGGTACTCGGTGATGCGGCTGTGGCTCGACACGGCGCCGCAGGCCGGGCTGCCGATTTTCGTCGTCACCGAAAAAATCAAAGTGCTCGATTCCATCACCGTCTACGACCGCACCGAAGACGAGTCGGCGGCGTGGGTGACGAAGAACGGCGGCAGCGTCGTCGAGCTCCACTGCTACGCGGTGCCCGAAG
>JAYUXE010000502.1:0-4720 GCA_043753165.1 Archangiaceae bacterium
CCGAAGCTCGAGCACGCGGAGTTGATGTCGAGCGCCGGCGCCTCGATGCCGAGCGCGTTCGCGATGCGACACGCCTCAGACGGAATCTGCATCTCGGGCGAGCAGCCCCCGGCGATCACCATGCCGATGTCGGAAGGCTGAAGGTTCGCGCGCCTCAACGCCTCGAGCCCCGCCCGGCGGCCCGTCTCGACGTTGTTGTACAGCGCCGCTTCCTGGCCCGCGCGCACGTCGGCGTTTCGGGTGGTGCGGATGTAGTCGATGGGCAGCACGGTGCGGCGCGTGCGAATGCCGACGCGTTCGACGATCCACTCGTCGCTGGTGCCAATGTCGAGCTGCTCGAGCAGCTTGTTGTCGATGACGTTCTCGGGGTGAAAGTGCCCGACGCTGTGAAGGTAGAGGGCGCTCATCCGGCGATTCTTTCTCCGCCGTCACACACCAGCAGCGCGCCATTCACCCAGCGGGCTTCGTCGGTGCAGAGCAGGCTGATGAAGTCGGCGACGTCGGCAGGCAGCGTCAGCCGGCCGAGTGGATTCTTCGAGCGCGCGTCGGCCTTCATCCGATCGCTGCCGGGGATGAGCCGCAACGCCGGAGTGTCCGTCACGCCCGCCTGCACGATGTTCGAACGGATTCCGTACGGGCCGAGCTCCACCGCGAGCGCCCGCGACACGGACTCGAGCGCAACCTTCGCGGCCGCGACTGCCGCATAGCCGCGCCAGGCGATTTCGTTGCCTTCGCTGGTCATCCCAATCACCCGCGCGTCGTCGGCGAACAGCTTTCGCGTGAGCAGATCCTGCGTCCACGTCACCAGGCTCGTGCCCATGCTGTGAACGGTGCGGGCGAAGTCTTCTTCTTCGAGCACGGCGTCGGAATCGGAAACGGGCACGTCCAGCAGCCCGGCGAGCGCGTCGGCCTTGCCGGTCGAGAACGTGCCGCGAATCGCCTCGGCGAGCACGTCGCGGCCGATGCCCAGCTTCTGGGCGAGCAGCGTGGCCGATTCATCGGGGGTGACTTTCGGAGCCACGACGGGCTTCAGATTTCCGAACGCGATCGAGTGCATCAGCAGGCGCACCTTGCCCGTGCCTTTCATCGCGGTCGCCAACGCATCCAGCGACGTCTGCCGTCCTTCCGTCGACAGCGCGTCGAGGTTCAGCGCGAAGAAGCCGACGCCGGTTTTGCGAATCTCTTCGAACTTCGGCTCGATCGCCCCCATCGCGCCTTTGCGGTCGCGGTGGATGATGGCGACGTTCATGCCGTGCCGCGAAAGCTTCTGCGCGGTGGCGAGGCCGAAGCCGCTCGAGCCTCCGAGGATCAGCGCCCAGTGGTTCGACTCGAATGTCAGGCTCACGCGGGCAACCCCTTCTCGACGGACTTCACGTTCAGAATCGAGGTGACGTCGCGGCCCAGCGTCTTGAAGAAGCCGCGCAGCGGGCGGTTGGGCCCGACCTCGTAGATTTGCGTTGCGCTGGCGGCGAGCACCTTCATGTTCGCGATCCAGTCGACGGTGCCGCTGATTTGTTTCGTGAGGCCGTCGATCAACTTCGTGAGGTCGCCGGTGTGAAACGCGCCGGTCAGGTTCGAGGTGACGGTGGTTGCGCGCGCCGCCTCGAGCTTCGGGCCAGCCGCTTCGAGCTCGGCGCGAAAACCCGGCTCGATGCTTCGCATCATGCGCGAGTGGAAGGGAGCCGACACGTTCAGCGCGACGACCTGGTGCTCGACGCCGGCGAGGAGCTCGACGAAACGTGCGCTGGCCTTCTCGACATCGGCGGCGGCGCCCGAGAGCACGAGCTGGTTGGGCGAGTTGCGGTTGCCGATGTCGACCTGAAGTCCCGCCAGCACGTCGGTGAGATCGCGGTCGGCGATCTGATCAGCGATGACCGCGGCCATCGCCCCTGACCCCAGCGGCACGGCCTGCTGCATCAGCGCGCCGCGGGTGCGAACGAGCTTCACGGCGATGGAAAGGGGAATCACGCCGGCGGCGCAGAGCGCGGTGTACTCGCCGAGGCTGTGGCCGCCGTAGCAGTCGGCCTTCAAGCCGTGCTCAGCCTGCAGCGCGCGGATCATCGCGACTTCGGCGGTGAGCAGCGCGGGCTGGGTGAACTCGGTTTGATCCAGCCGCGGATCTTCCTCGAAGCACAGCGCCGCCATGTCGAGCCCGGTCGCGTCACTGGCTTCGGCAAACACCTCGCGCGCAGCCGCATAACGCGTGTGGAAATCACGGGCCATGCCGGGCTTCTGCGAGCCCTGTCCGGGGAAGACGATCGCGGTGGTCACTGCCGGGCGCGAGTAACACGTGAAATGTCACGGGTTGACCACAATCACCGGTACGTGCCCCGCGTTGATCCGCACCAGGCGGTCAGCATTTAGGGCGGTGCGGGACGACGCGCCCATTCGATGATGGCACCGAAGACGGGTTGCAGCCGCACGCCTTCAGCCGTCAGCGAGTAGATGACCTGCGGCGGCACCGAGCCGATGACCTCGCGATGGACGAGGCCGTGGCGCTCGAGGTCTCGCAGCGTGGTGGTGAAGCACGTGCTTGGTGACGCCGGCGACGGCGCGTCGAAGCTCACCGAAGCGCAGCGGCGCCTCCCACAAGGCGAAGAGCACGCGCAGCGTCCACTTCCCCGAGAGCGCCAGGGCCGCGCTGGTTCGGCTCACACCGTGACTTCTGGCCCGAGGCGCGCATCTTCCATCGACTTGAGCTTGAGGATGACCTGCCGTGACAGCTCGCGTGAGGCGCGCATCCCTTTGAGGTCCGTCTTCGGCTCGAGCACTTCGACGCTGAGCACCACCGTGTCGCCGTAGGGCGGCACCGCGCTCATCCCCTGCTGCCGCGTCGCGCGCAGGTAGGCGCAGAGGACCTGCGGCCGTTCGAGCTCCTTGAGAATCTGCCCGATGCCGTACGTGACGTTGGGCGGGTCGATGCGGCCCGTGCGGCTGCGCGTGCCTTCCGGAAACAACGTGCAGACTTCGCCGTTCGAAACGAGCCAGCGAATCTTGTTGAGCACGGCCTTGCGGTGCGCGTCTTCACCGCCTCGGTTGATGGGCACCGTCTTGCCGAGGAAGACGATGGGCCGCAGCCAGAAGTTGCGGTTCAGGTGCTCGATCGCCGCCACGTTCCACGAGAAGCGATCGAAGTGCAGCAGGTATTCCCACA
This sequence comes from Archangiaceae bacterium, assembly GCA_043753165.1. Classification (GTDB taxonomy): domain Bacteria; phylum Myxococcota; class Myxococcia; order Myxococcales; family Myxococcaceae; genus JAGSPQ01. The sequence continues at coordinate 3,155 of JAYUXE010000502.1, forward strand.
GCGGAGCGAACGCCCAATGCAGATACGCCGAGTCCACCATCGTCAGGTGGTTCGCGCAGATGAGCGTCGGCCGGCCAGAGGCGAGCGCCTCTTTGTAGATGCGCCGCGCTTCTTCGACGCCCTGCACGCGGTTGTTCCGCAGCACGCGCATCACGAACACCGAGCACGGCCCGACGATCGCGAAAAACAGCCAGCCGATGACGCGCTGAAAAATCAGGAAGATGCGCGCGGCGAGGCTGAGGCGAATCACGGCGGCACTCTAAAACGCGAAACCGAGCGTCGCGTCGATCTGTGGGTGGAAGCGGCCGAAGCTCTGGCCTTTCGGAAACGAGCCGGCGGCGTATTGAAGGCCGGCCCCGAGGGCAAGGTGCACGTGTCGCCAGGGAAGCCAGGCCCAGCCAGCGGCCGCTCCGCCGGCGTAGACGGTGCCCTGCAGTTTTTCGCCGAGGAAGGTGCCGTTCGCGAGGCCGGCCTGGAAGAACGGTGAGAGCCAGAAGCCCGTGGGCGCGTGCGCGGCGGGGTAGACGAAGACCCGAAGGCGCCCGATGACTCCCGCGAGGTCCGTGGGCGTGCCGTCGGTGATGTACGTCGTGCTGTGCGTCCACGGCACGTACAGCGAGGCGGTGAGCTGCACGGCGACCTGCGGTGTCACGGTTCGCTGGTAGCCGACACCCAGGACGTGAAGGCCGACGTCGACGACGACGATGTTGTTGGGTGCGGCGGCCAGCAGCATCGCAAGCAGGACCATCTGCACGGTGTATCAGCGCGCTGGGTGAATGAGGGCTGCCGAGAGGGTTGTTCAGATGGTCGATGCGCAGTCGGCAGTGGCTGGGTCACGGATCGGCCAGACGCGACGCCCCGACTTCGCTCGGATGTCTGGCGGGGGTCGCCGACGCTGGCGACGCCCGTGCGGGAATTGCAAAGTTATGCTTAACAGAGGTAATACCGTCGCAAGATTTACTACTTTATCATGGCTTTTTGCAATTCCCGGGCGGGCCTCTCCAGCGCGGGCCCGATGGCCCAACCGGCCAACATAACTGCGTATCTCGTGTTCGGCTTCGCCGGGTTTCTCGCGAGCTCGAAGAGTCGTCCGATGGGGACGGTGAAGTCGTGAAGACGGCACCTTGGAGTGAGGCACCTCGAGCGTCTTGAGCCGGGCCTTCATGCTGAAGCGGAGCCTGCTGGTTCGCCTCGAGAAGCGCCGTCCGTCATCGGCCGGCCGCTTCGATCGCGCCCGGCGAACCGCAGCGAAGAGCCTCATCACGCGTTGGCAACTGATGAGCTGGTTTCGCCTGGGCCAGCTGTTGGGCGAGTCGATCGCTGACCGCGTCAGCCCGCGCCGCCGTCGCGCGGAGCCGCGGGAATCCGGCGAGGCGGAACCACCACCTGCGTCGGCAGCGGGCAGCGCGTGCACGGCCCACGAAGGGGGATGTTCAGGGTGCGCCCGACGCGCAAACTGATGTTGGTGAGGCCGTTGGCCTTCTGAATCAGCTTCACGCCGCTGCCGTACTTCATCGCGAGGTGCCCCAGGGTGTCGCCGCCCCGGACGCGATGAATGACGAAGTT
>JAYUXE010000503.1:0-4719 GCA_043753165.1 Archangiaceae bacterium
CCGCGCACGTGGTCGCCGAACACCGTGACCACTGCGATGGACGCGATCGCCATCAGGCAGACGATCAAGATGTACTCGGTCATGCCCTGGCCGCGGTTCGAACGACGGGTCGAGGTCTTCATAGGAAAGGGTCCGTTGGTGGGAGGAGGCAGGGCGGAATTTCACGCCGCGCACCATCGCCAACCCGTTGAAACCCCTGACGGACTGTCGAAGTTGCACTCGGAAATGAGATGCCGGGTCTGGCTGGCAACATGAAAGCCACGCTGCTCGCCGCCCTCGCCGTCTTCTCTACCGCCTGCGCCACTGCTTCCCGGAACCAGGCCGCCACGCGCTTCGACGCGCTGGACGACAAAGAGATCGCGATGCTGGCCGTGAAGGAAGCGCTGGGCGAGCTGCACGTGGTGGAAGACGTCGACCACGAATCGTCAGAAGTGGTTCGCGGCACCGCGGCGTTCGGCAGCCGCGAAGAACGCCTCGCCTACGACGCCCGCCTCGAGCAGGCCCTGCGTTCGAAGCTCACCGGCCAGGCGCCCGTGCTCGATCAGCTCGCCGCCGCTTGCGCGTTTCAGCAGAAGAAGGGCTTCGCGGTCTGGCCGCGGGAAGCGCTGAAGGCCCAGGCGATGTGTTCGTGGGCCGATGCGTCGGTCAGCCTCCACTCGCTGTGGAAGAAGCCGCGCCTGCACCTCATCTATTTGAATACCCTGCTCGACGTCGTCAACGACCCCGACTACTCGCTGCAGGTGCTCTACAGGTTCGACGCGATGTCGAAGGCGCCCCGCGAAGGCTACGTGTTCAAGCTCGGCGCCTGGGACAAGGTCGAAGGCTTTCGCGTCGCGGCGCGGTAGTCAGTTCGGCACGCAGATCCCATTCGAATCGCAAGCCGTCGCGCCCGAACAGCCCGCGGTGCACGGCACGAAGTGGAAGGCATCCACCGATTGGCCCGCGCTGCCCACGCCGCCCGTCGAGCCGACGCCGCCCTGCGAGATGCCGCCCGTCCCGCCTTTGCCGCCTGTGTTCGTCGCGCTCAGGAAGGTGTTGTTCGCCGTCAACGTCGAGACGCCGAAGTTGTAGCTGGCGATGCCGTACGAGGCGCCACCTGCGCCGCCGCCGCCGCCGCCCCCCGGGCCCCCGTTGCCGCCTTCGCCGCCCTTCCCGCCCGTCGAGCTGCTCCACCGCATCGCAAGGCCACCAAAGCCGCCGATGCCCCCCACGCCGCCGGCTCCACCGAAGCCGCCGAACCCGCCGTCACCGCCGCGGCCGCGCTGAATCCGGTTGCCGAGAATCGAGGGGCCCGTGCCCGCAGCGGTGCGCGCGATGAAGACGCCAATCGACGCACCGCCCGCCCCACCCGCGAGACCGCCGTTGCCCCCGCAACCGCCTGCGGCGCCACCACCGCCGGTGGCTCCGATTTCCCAGCCGCTGCAGCCGAACGTGAACTTCGCGACGCCGCCTCCCGAGCCGCCGCCACCGCCCCCTTGCGCGACGATTCCCGACGTTCCGGCTTCTGCGCCAGCCGGCGCGGCCACCCACACGCCATTCACCACGCTGCCTGATCGCGCGCGCGCAGGAGCCCCGATTCCCGCCGACCCCGCCAGCCCGTCAGCACCCGGACGTCCGTCGGCGCCATCGTGCGGCTGAATCATCGAAGGCCACCCCGATTCGGTCACGTGGCCGCAGCTGTTGCCCGACATGCTGTCGAAGCTCCAGTCCCACCCGCCGCGGCCCTGCCTCGCTCCCGCCGGTAGCGCCGTCCACGCCTGCTGCGCGCCCTGGTTCCCCATGAAGTTGTACGACGGGCACACCGCGCCGCCGCCAGTGGTGCCATTGACGCTCGGCACTGCGGCGCTGCACGACGCATTGCTGCCCGCGGTTCCACCCGCGCGAACGTTGGCCGCCGAGCACGACCCGTTCATGAAGAAGGTGCTGTTGATGCCTGCGGTGCCGTCGAGCGCCGCCGACGCCTGCCGTCCAAAGCCCTGCTGACCCGTGAGCCCGCGTCCGCCTTCGCCACCGCGGCCGCCGAGGATGTCGTTGTGCTGCAGCACGAACTTCGCGCCCACGTCCTTCAGGTAGACGGCGATCGAGGTCGGCCCGTTCTGCCCGTCGGGCGTCGCGCCAGACGCGTCGAGCCCCATCAGCGTGAAGCCCGAGACGACCGTGTCCGCGCCCATCGTGCCCAGGTTTTCGGCGTGAATCGCCGCCAGCGCCGTCGAGCTCGCGGGCTGCGCGACGATGGCGGTCAAGTGCACCTGCGGGTTCCGCATGAGGAAGTCGCTGCTGTAGCCGCCGAACAGCTGCGCGCCGTCGAACAGCCGCAGGCTCTCGCGGTACGAGCCCTGGGCGACCAGCACGTACTTCTTGTTCTGCGCCTGCTGCGCCGCGAGGCCACCCGCAATCGTCTGCAGCGGGGCCGTGCGCGTTCCGTTGCCGCCCGCCGCTGCCGTCGCGCTCACGAAGATCGCATCGGTCGTCACGCCATCGACGCCGTCACAGTTCTCGTCGACCCACGACCCCGCAGTTCCCGGCCCGCGATCCGGCAAGTCCGAGGTCGTGTTGCCCTGCACGCGCCGGCACTCGCAACCGTTCGGCTGCTGGCCATCGACATCGACCCACTCGAACGTCGTGCCGAGAATCGTCTCGGTGAGACACGGGCCGCGCGTGCAGACGGGCATCGCGGGGGCCGTGTCGCAGACGCCAGTCGTGTGCTGCAGCGCGGGCGAGAAGTACTTCGTGCAGTCGTTGTTGCAGAAGCCGCAGTGCTGCGTGGCGTCGTACCGGCCCGTGGCTGCGTTGCGGAAACCTTCGTCGACGCGCATGTCGCAGTTGTTGTCTTTGCCGTCGCAGATTTCGGGGTTGAACGAGTCGATGTCGCACGTGCTCCACGTCGTCGACGGCTGGCAGACCTCGAAGCCTTTGCAAACCGAGACGCTGCATGAACGGGTCGCTCCGACGGTGCTCGCGCGGCAGGTGCAGGTGCCCGACTGCGGCACGCACTGGTTGCCGGCGGAACACGCGTAGCCCGAAGGGCACGGGCCGAGCGTCGAGCCCGCGCCGCAGCCACGGCCGCAGACCTTCGCGCCATCGATGGTGAGGCACTGGCTGCCCGTGCCGATGCAGTCGGCGTCGACGCCGCACGGGCGGCACAACGTGTCGAGCAGCGCGAGGCACTGCGTCGGGGCCGCGACGGGCCAGGGGAAGAAGCCCGCTTCGCACGCGAGCACCACACAGCCCGGGCCGCACTTGGTCTGTGTCGCGTGGGGAATTGAACGGCAGTCGTTCTGGCATTCGCCGCAGTGGTCGATGCGCGCGTAGACGCCGCCGTCTTGAAAGCCGTCGTCGATGATGCCGTTGCAGTCGTCGTCCTGCCGGTTGCAGACCTCGGCGCCCGGCTCTGGAGCGGCGCACACGAGCCCCGCCGTCGCCAGACATCGCTGCGGCCCCGTGCAGGTGCGGCCATTGGTGGTCCGCGTGCACGTCGGTGGAGTGAAATCGTCGATGGCACCGTTGCAGTCGTCGTCCACGCCGTTGCACATCTCTTCCAGCGCCGTGGCAGCGACGCACCCTGTGAACCCGCCATCGGCCTGGCACGTCTGGTTCCCGAGACACGCACCAAACGCATTGCGCGGACCGCGGCACGGCTTCTGAAGCCCCAACGTCTCGGCCAGGCAATCACACGTCTTGCCCTGCGGAACGCACTGCTTCACCCCGGGTGAAACGGTGGTGCACTGGTAGAGCGCTGGGCACCCTTCGAACGAGCAGTCGCGGCCGCAGAAGCTGCCGCCGTCGAGCACGAGACACTTGTCGGCGCCCGACGCTCCGCACTCGGAATCCTTCGTGCAGCCCTGGCAGAGCAGCGGCTGCGCGACGGCACAGAGGCCTTCGGCGCCCGGCGTCTTGCAGGTGTAGCTGTCGGGGCAGGCGTCGTTCTCGCACTGACGGGTGCAGAACGCGCCAGTCGGCCCACCGATGCAGCGGTCAGATTCGCACTGGGTCCCCGCGTCACACGGCTCGCCGAATCGCAGCGCACCGCGGAACCTGCCGCCGTCGCCTTCGTCGAGCACGCGGCAAACGCGATCGACGCAGCGCAGACCCGTCGGGCATTCAGCGTCGAACACGCACGGGGTGACGATCGGGTAGTTCTGCGTGCGGCCGCACCCGGCGAGCAGCAGCAGAAAGAAGAGCGCGCGCGTCTTCATCAGAAGCTCTGCACCGCAATCACCGGGCCTGCGACGCCGTTCGAGCCACTCGAAGCGCCCCCCGCCGGAGACGCACCGCCGCTGCCGCCCTCGCCCGCTGCATTCACGGGCGCGCCCGCGATCGCGTTCTTCGTCGCGAAATTCGAGCCCGAGATTCCCTGCCCGGCGATGCCCGCGACGAGACCGCCGCAACCGCCGCCGCCTCCTGCTCCGGCGCCTCCTGTGCCGCCGCGACCCCCGGGGCCCCCAAGCCCTGCGCACCACGCCGCCGTCGTGTTGACTCCGCCGCGCCCGCCGGAGCCACCAAGGCCTCCGTAGCCACCCGCGCCACCGTCACCGCCCAGCCCGCCGAAGCCGAGATCGATGAGGTTGCCCTGCACCACCGGCACCGAGCCGACGATGAACAACGTGAACGCGCCACCGCCCGAGGCACCGCCGAAGCCCGAAGTTCCTGCGCAGCCGCCGGCACCACCGCCACCGCCGGTCGCTCCGAGATCGCCGACGCGGTTGCCGATGGTGCACG
>JAYUXE010000504.1:0-4718 GCA_043753165.1 Archangiaceae bacterium
GAGGCGAGCGCGATGGCCTTGCGGTCGCGGGCGAAGATCGCTCCGGTCAATGCGTACGCGGCCGACTGGTCGCACTCGCGCAGCGTCTCGAGGTACTGGTCATCGGGGTAGACGTAGACGCCCACGATGGGGGCGAAGATCTCTTCCACCATGATCCGGTGCCGCGGCGTCAGGCAGCGCACCAGCGTCGGGCGAATGAACCAGCCTTCTTTCTTGTCGGCCTCGCCGCCCGCGAGAATCTTCGCGTCGCCCCCGGCCTTCGCGAGCTCGAGATAGCTGGACGCGTTGTTGAAAGACTTCTCGTCGATGACGGCGCCCATGAAATTCCGGAAGTCGGCAACGTCGCCCATCTTGATTCCGTTGATCGCCGCGACCAGCTTCGGCTCGAGCTTCGTCCACAGGCTCTGCGGCACGTAGACGCGCGAGCAGGCGCTGCACTTCTGGCCCTGGTACTCGAAGCCACCGCGCACGATGGCCGTCATCACCGCGTCGAGATCGCCCTCGGCCGACGGGTGCACGAAGATGAAGTCTTTGCCGCCCGTCTCACCGACCAGGCGCGGGTACTGTTTGTACTTCGAGATGTTCTCGGCGACCGACTTCCACATGCCGTTGAACGTGTTGGTGCTGCCGGTGAAGTGCACGCCACCCAGATCGGGGCTCGAGAGAACGACGTTGCCGATCTGCGAACCGGGCGCGGGCACGAAGTTGATCACGCCGTCGGGCAGGCCTGCTTCTTTGAGCAGCTCCATGATTCGCCAGCCGCTGAGCACCGCCGTCTGGGCGGGCTTGAGCACGACGGTGTTGCCCATGATCGCGGGCGCGGTGCACAGGTTCAGCGCGATCGCCGTGAAGTTGAACGGAGCGACCGCAAACACGAACCCGTCCAGCGGCCGGTAGTCCGTCTGGTTCCAGACGCCCGGGCTCGAGATGGGCTGCTGTTCCAGCAGCGTCTGCGCGAACTGCACGTTGAAGCGCAGAAAGTCGATCGCCTCGCACGCGGCATCGATCTCTGCCTGGTACACCGTCTTCGACTGGCCGAGCATCGTGGCCGCGTTCATCAACGGGCGGTACCGGGTCGCCAGCAGCTCGGCGGCGCGCAGGAAGATCGCCGCGCGCTCGTGGAAGGGCATCGCGGCCCACTCGGGCTTGGCGGCCATTGCGGCAGCAATCGCCTGCTCGACGTGCGTCGCCGAGCCCTGGTGCACGTCGGCGGTGACGTGCTGGTGCCGGTGGGGCGAGAACGCCTGCGCGATCTTGCCGGTGCGCACTTCCTTGCCGCCGATGACGATCGGAATGTCGAGCTTCTGGCCGGTGAGCGCCTTCAGCGCGTCTTTCACTTCCGCGCGTTCGGCGTTTCCGGGGGCATAAGAACGCACCGGTTCGTTGACTGGCGCAGGGACGCGAACGTTTCCGTGGATCATGGGCGCTGCGATTTAACGCGGGGACGCCGGCGAGAGAAGCTTCGCGGTCACGATCACTTCCGGCTTCACCTTCATCGTCCCGAACGCGGCGCTGTACGGCTTGATGCGGAAGTCGCGTTGATCGAGCCGGGCCTCGACGGTGCCATCGGGTGATCGCTTGCAGCGAATCTCTTTCGTCACGCCGTGCAGGGTCAGCTGGCCGACGATTTCCGTCGCAGTCACCCGCGTCGATGTGAACGACACTTTTGGAAACTTCGCCGACTCGAGCACGTCCTTGACGAGGTTCTTCTCGATCTCTGCATGCAGCAGCTTCAGCAATGAGCCGGGGTTGTCATGCCCGTCTTTTCTGGCGCAGACGACCTTCAGCGAGCCGGCATCGAGCGTCGCAGTCACCGATTCTTCCGACGCCTCGAGCTCCACGCGGCCGACCTTCAGCTTCAAGTCGTGCGCGAGCGCCGACAACGCGCCGTCCTTGAAAGTGAAGACGAAGACGTCGGCGTCCATCAGTTGAGGAGCTTGGGCCGCGACTTCGCCTTCTTCAGCTGCGACGCGTGCGCCTTGAAGAACTTTTCCATCACGGCCATCAGGCCATCGAACGTGTCGCGCATCGCCCACGCGCGCGCATCGGCGTCCTTCAACGCGGCCGCGCGGCGAAGCCCGTGTTCCAGCGCCCTTCTCGGCCCCGGGCAGTTCTCGTGCTGGGCCACCAACCGGCGCGCGGTTTCCCGGTACACGCGGTAGCAGACGTCGATGTTTCCCTGGTTGTACGCGGGCGCGCCCAGCGCGATGGCCGAAGTGATCGATTCCATCATCGCCTCGAGCCCACTGGCGCTCGAGCCTTCGAGAATGGTGATCGGGTGCTCGGGCACCTCGCGCTTCGTGGCCGACCGCCGCGGCGGAGCGAGCGCCGTCAACGGCCGGAAGATCTTTTCCTCGAGCATCGGCGTCACGTACCTCAGCGGCACGCCCAGCACCGCCGTGCCGTCTTCCGTCTCGGCCACGGTGACCACGCCCAGCACTTCGCCCGTCGCCGACAGCAGCGGCCCACCCGACGCGTCCGCCGGCAGCTCGCCCTCGAGCCGGTAGATGGTGAGCCAGCCGCCCAACACCTGCACCGCCGACACCTTTGCGCGCGCCCACCGCGTCCGCTGGCCGTCTTCGACCATGCCGAACACGATGACGGGAGTGCCTTCTTCCACCAGCCGCTTCGGCCCGCGCGGCAACGACGGCAGGTTCGGCACCTCGAGCTTCAGCACCGCGAGATCGCGCTTCGTGTCGAGCCCGCCCACCTGCCGCACATCGACCTTTCGGCCGTCGGCGAGGTGCGCGGTCACCTTTTTCTCGCCCATCACCACGTGCAGGCTCGTCACGACCAGCCCGTCATCGGACGCGACGAACCCGATGCCGTAGGCCTTACCGAACTGCAGCAGGACGATGGAGTCCGCTGCTTGAGCTGCCACTTCGTTCACGGGCCGTATCTAACTAGGGCTTGCGCGCGATGACCAACGCGTTTGCGCTGAATACGCCCGAGCCGCACGGTTTCGCCTCGACCGTCAGCCCGAGGTCCCGCAGCCACTGGGAAAGCGCACTGATGGGCCAGGCGTAGACCCCCCCGCCCCGATTCCAGCCCTTGTTCACAGCGCGCTGCTCGATCGTCACCGACCACTTGCCACGCTCGGGGTCGAGCTCGCGCACCAGCAGCAGCCCGCCCGGGGACAGCGCGGTGACACACCGTTTGAGCCATTCCTTCTGCTCTTCCACCGGCGAGTAGTGCAGCACGTCGAAGAGCGTGATCGCGTCGGGGCTGCCGAGCTCGACTTTGCGCGCATCCCCCTGATCGACCGACGCGTCGTCGAGCAGCACCCTCGCCTGCGCCGCCTTCTCGGCATCCCATTCGACGCAGCGCACCTTCAGCAAAGAGAAGCGGGTGCGCGCGAGCAGCCCGAAGAGCCCGATGCCCGCCCCGAGGTCGACCAGCGACTTCTGGTAGGCGAGCAGCGGCAATGCCAGCGGGTACAGCGGGTCGAGCCGCACCTTCCAGCTGCCGTAGTGGCGGAAGCGCCGCGGCAGCTTCTTGAGCGCGTCGTGCAGCGTGTCGACTTCTTCGTCGGTCAGCGGCGGCTGCTCGAAGTCCTTCCTTCGCTTTCGCGTCAGCACCGCCGTGGTGAGGCCGCCGATCGCGACGCCCAGGACGACGCCCAGGGTCATCCCGCCCAGCGCGAGGCTGGTGGAAAACTTCGTCAACAGCTCGACCGGCGACGTCTCGTTCACCGTCTTCATCGTCAGGTGCGTCGACGGGCGGCTCAGCATCCAGTCGCCCAGCTTCACGCTCGCGATCACCACCAGCGGGGTGATGGGAGGCGCCGAGATCTGCACGCCCGCAAGCACGGCCAGCTTGTTGAGCTTGAAGAACTGCGCGAGCACCACCGCGAGCAGCATCTGAAAAAAGTACGCCGGGCTGCAGCCCAGCAGCACGCCAAGCCCCACCGCCACGCCGATGCGCGCAGGCGATGACTGCTCTTTCTTGAGCGCCCGCCAGCCGTGGCGCACGCGCACCATCAGGCCCTTCTTCTTCTCGGGCGCGGCGACGGCGTCAGTACTCAGCGCGCACTCCGAGGAAGGGGCGAATCGGAAGGTGGTTGAAGCTGCCGGCGGCGGGCTCGACGTTCTTGCCGAAGTCGCCCTGGTCGTAGAGCTTGGCGAACAGGTTCTGCGAGTTGGTGAGGTTCAGCACCTCGAGGTAGACGGCCATGTCCAGCGGGCCCACCTTGAAGCGGCGTTCGGCGCGGGCGTTGAACTCGTAGAAGCCCGGGTAGCGATCGCCGTTGGTGGCCCCGAACACGGGCAGGAACCGCCGGTTCGTTTCGTCGCGCGTGAAGCCGATGACGGGCGTGTACGGGCGGCCGGTGCGGTAGTTGAAGCGGCCGGTGAAGAGCCACTTGTTGTTCGGCGAGAACGAGACGTGCGCCGCGAGGGTGAACCGCTGATCCCACGGGGCCGGGTAGTTCTTCACCACCGCCGCCAGCGGGTTGTACCGATCGCTGAACAACAGCGCCGCCGACGCGCCGTAAGAGAAGTACCGCGTGCGCCCAAGGAACAGCAGGTCGACGCCCTTCGCGAGCCCCGTGCCCAGGTTTCGGTAGACGGGTGCGCCTGCGGCTTCCATCTCGGCCAGCAGCTGCGGGGTGTCGGGGTTCACCACCAGCTGATCGAGCGCCTTCACCCAGGCTTCGACGCGCACCAGGGCTTCGAATGGCAGTGGCTGTTCGATGCCGATGATGCCGGTGAAGGATCTTT
>JAYUXE010000505.1:0-4717 GCA_043753165.1 Archangiaceae bacterium
GCCGCACGACACCGGGCCGAAGCCTTCGTCGGTCGCCGCGTTGCAGTCGTCGTCCGCGCCGTTACACGTCTCGGTCGAAGGAAGCACCTGCCCATTGCACGCGCCCCAGTTGCCGCCGACACACGTCTGCGATCCGCCGTGACACACGCCGACGGTGGCGGTCGACGGAGGCCCGCCGTAGCAGCTGCGCGTCTGGCCGTTGACGCAGTTACAGCCTTCGTCGATCACGCCGTCGCAGTCGTTGTCGATCGCGTCGCACACTTCCGTCGTCCCGACGCCGGGCACACAGCTCTGCGGCGAACCCGAGACGCACGCGGCCACCGTGCGCTGGCAGATGCCCATGCCGCACGTGATCGCCGACAGCCCTTCGTCCGTCTGACCGTCGCAGTCGTTGTCGAGGCCGTCACAGATTTCGATCGTGGGCGAGCCCGCCAAACACGCCTGCGCAACGCCGCCCGCGCAGCTCGGCACCGTTCGCGCGCACACGCCGACGCCACAGCTCGACGCGGGCAGTCCGTTGTCGACCAACCCGTCGCAGTTGTCGTCGAGCCCGTTGCACGTCTCCACCGTCGGAGCGCCCGGCGTGCACACCTGCAGCGTCCCCGCCACGCACCGCGCCGCCGTGCGCGCGCAGATACCGACGCCACAGGCGATCGTGCCGAGACCGTCATCGACGAGGCCGTTGCAGTCGTCATCCAGGCCGTTGCACGACTCGACCCCGGGCATCCCCGCGTTGCAGGCCTGCGTGACGCCGTTCAGGCACGAGGGCACCGTGACCGCGCAGCTGCCGATACCGCAGCTCAACACCGGCATGCCGTCGTCGACGAGCCCGTTGCAGTCGTCGTCGATGCTGTTGCAGACCTCGGCCGACGAAGCGCCCGGGTTGCACGTGCGCGGCATGCCCATCATGCAGGCGGGAATCGAGCGCGCGCACTGGCCGGCGCCACACGACAGCGGCACGAGGCCTTCGTCGATGTTGCCGTTGCAGTCGTTGTCGAGGCCGTCGCACGTCTCGGGCTTCGGGCCGCCGGGAACGCAGAGCTGCTCGAGGCCGTCGACGCACTGGGCGATCACGCGCTCGCACGTACCGACGCCGCACTTCAGGTCGCCGAGCCCGTCGTCCGAGATGCCGTTGCAGTCGTTGTCGAGGCCATCGCACTTCTCGGGCACCGGGTTTTTCGCGCCGAGGCAGGGGCCGAACGCCCAACCGCCGTCGCCTTCGACGCACTTCGTGATGCCGAGTCGGCACTCACCGAGCTTGGCGACGCCGCAGGAGACTTCGAGGTCAGGGGTGCACGCAGGCGGCGACCCGGCGTCGGGAATTCCGCCGTCGACGGGCTTCACTTGAATGCACTCGCCGGTGCTCTTCACGCACTGCTGGCCGTTGCCGCAGTCTTCGTCTTTGAAGCACAGCGGCTTGCCGGCGTCGGGAAGCGCGGCGGTGAGACAGACGCCCTCTTTGCACTGCTTGCCCAACGCGCAGTCGAGATCCGAGTAGCAGTCGGCGGTGCCAGCATCGCCCCCGTCGCCACTTCCCGAGACCCGCGGATGCCCGCAACCCACACTGAATGCACAGAGGACGAGCAGCGCGCGGCGAAAGATCATGTGGGGGATGGGTGAGGCAGGACGACGGGGCGGCGCAAGCTACATCGAACGGCGCCGCAAACGCACCAGCACCGCGAGGACCATCAGGGCGAATCCGCTGCTGCTGGAAGCGTCGCAGCCACAGCCGGAAGCCGCCTTCGCCGGAGGCACCGCTGTCACGTCGGTTCCCACCATGAACACCTGCGCCGACGGGCGGGCCTTCGAGAGCAACGGCACCTTCGCCAGATACGAAATGCGCACGCGGCCCAGCGCGGGAAGATCGAGCTCCGGCACTTCGATGGTGCCATTCACCGCCTCGGCGCGCGGCACCCGGCGGCCGGCGACGCGCACGCTGCCGGGCAGGAAGTCGAGGCCACCCAGCGACTCGCGCAGCACGAGCCCGCTGACGGCGCACGCGGTGGGGTTTACGAGGACGACGTCGACGCCGACGACCTCTTCTTCCTGCGCGACCGGAAGATCGGTGTGGTGCACGACCTCGACGAAGGGGGCCGGCACCAGCGTCACCTGCCGCGCCGCCGTGGCGGTGTTGCCCGGGCCGATGGTGGCGGTGATGAAGAAGCCCAGCGTCGCGCCCGCCTGGGCTTGAAGATCCTGGGTGGCGGTCGCGAAGGAAACGACGGCTCCTGCGTCGGGGGCGATCAACAGGCCCGGGCCGCGTTCCTGGGTCCACCGGAAGTCCTGCGCGGCGCAGTCGGTGGGCAGCAGGTTCAGCGCGAGCGCTCCACGCGCGCCCTCGTTGCACGTGACGGGAATCGTGGTGGCGGTCAGCGCTGGCACGCGCGCGTCGATGCGAGCCGACTGGAAGACGAACGTGCTCGACGGGCCGTACGCCATGCCGGCGTCGTTCACGAGTGACGCCGTCGCGACGAAGCCACCCCCGCTGCAGCCGCCCGGCACCGTCACCGTCCACGGGCCTGGCACGGCGAGCCCGCTGGCGGCGTTGATGGGGCCTCCGTCGGCGGCGGTGATCGTGACGCGCGCCCGAAGATCACGTTCGGCTTCGCAGTTGGCGTTCGAGCTGAAGTTGCCGGCCAGCGCGCTCTGCGCTTCGTCGTAAGCGAAGCCGGCGTCGAACGCGGTGACCGGCAGCCAGTTGGGAATGAGGTCGACGCGCAGCTGGCCCGAGCCCAGCGAGACCTGCTGGGGGAAGCCATTCACGCGGCGCTTCGCCGTGGCGAACACCGAGCCGCTGACGCAAGCGTTGGTCGATTCCACCACGAGGCCAGTGGGCGTGGCGTTGACGGTGACTCCCGCGTCGACGATCCACACGAGGTCGGCGCCAGGGAAGCCGGCCGTGGCCGCGCAGGCGTGAACGGGCCCGGCGTCGGGCGCGTACGTCCCGGTCGTGCCGGCAGCCTGCGTCACCACCGAAGGGCTGAACACCGGCGCATTCGGAGCGCCCCACGGCGCCAGCGCCACCTGCGTTACCACCGACGCATCGGCCGAGTCGGTTGCGGTGAGCGTGAAGGTTTGCGGCGCGGGCCGGCAGAACACGGCGGGAGGAATCACCGACACGGTGTTCTGATTCGGCGCGAGCGTGATGCCGCCGTCGGGAGAAATCGACCACGTCAACGCGGGCGTCGTGCAGCCGCTGTCGGGCGCGTAGTCGGCGCTCACGGTCTGCGCCGGAGCTCCCGCGGTGAAGGTCAACGAAGTCGGCGCGGCGATGAGTGGAACCGCTGGCGCTGCGCCGGCAGTGACCGAGACGGGGACCACGATTTGCCGATCGTGCGCAGCAAGCCCGTCTGACAAGGTCGCCGTCAGCGGCAGCGAGGTGGAAAGCGTGCAGCCGGCCTGGGGTGACGCGGTGACGGTCACCACGCGCGGATCGCCGCCGTCCCACGTCACGGGTCCGCCCGTCCACGTCACCCAGATGGGGTCTCCATCGGGGTCGCCAGCGTCCAGCACGTACGTCGCCGAGCCTCCGGCGGGCACGGTCGCGGCGCGAAGATCAGACACCGGTGCCGAGTCGTTGAAGTAGGCGAACACGTTCGAGGTGTTCGCGTTGTTGGTGGTGACCGCGCACGAGGCAGGGTCGAAGCAGGCGACGCGCATCACGTTGCCGACGAAGCCTGCATCACCGCCGCGCAGCACCCACTGCTTTCCGACCGCGGCAGGGTTTGGCACGGGTCCGAACAATTGGTTTCCGCTGGCGAGCAGGCCGAAGCCCCTTCCGTTCGCGCTGCCTCCCTGCGCCGTGAACGCGATCGAGACGTAAAGCCGTTGCGGGGCTTCGACCTGGGCGAACGTGCCGGCGATCAGCTCTTCGTTCAGCAGCACCACCCCGCCGTCGTTCAGCACGAAGGCAGCGGCGCTGCCGTTCTGCTCGAAGAGCGCGACGTCGCGAATCGCGCCCAGCGTGGTGAAGGTACGAAGCGAGCCGCCGTCGACGAAGACGCTGAGCGCCGGGCTCGCGACCGGGACGCTTCCCCAGGCGCCGTACTCGAGGCCATTGGACAAGCGGATCACCGCGAACGGGTCGGTGGGGACGCTGAGCTCGCTGGCGCTGTTCGTCAAGATCGCCCAGTCGGCCGCCAGCTGCCCTCCCGTGGGTGCCGCGCGCTGAACGCGAAGCTGCCCGGCGGGCCGGCTGGCGTGCGCATAAATGGAACCATCGGACACGCGCTTCAATCGACCCGGCACGGTGACGGCTCCATTCAGGGGGTTCGGAGCGCTGGCGCATGAGCCATCGAACCGAACACTCGCCCCACTCTGCAGCCCAATCAGACACCCGGGGATCCGCCACGTCGCGCTGGTGAAGCCCCCGGTACTGGTCTGCATGGCCGAGATGCCACCCGCGGACGACCCCCCAAAGACAGCCATCGCGCTCGTCGATGACACGACCGCCAGCCCCGCATCGAGCGCCTCGAGATCCGTCGGCGTGCCGGCGATCTGGGACCCGCGCCACGTCGCGTGCGCGGGCACAGCGACGAGGCAGAGAAGAAGCGCCGCGCGCATCAGTACGCCGCCTCGGCCCGAAGGTACGCGCGGTTCCGCGAGTCGGCCGCTCCATCATTCAGCCCGATGCCATTGAAGCCGAGCGCGGTGAAGCCGGCAGCGAGCAGGAAGTTCTCGTTGAAGCGGTAGCCCACCTCGCCCCGCAGCGCAGTCA
>JAYUXE010000506.1:0-4717 GCA_043753165.1 Archangiaceae bacterium
TTGAGCGCGACCGAGCTGACGATCATGCGGGAGTTCGAGAATCCCCCCCCGCCGCCGCGGCGTTGGCGCTGGGTGCTCGCGGCCGCGGTTGCAGGGTTCGGAGCCACCGCCCTCACGTTTTCGCAGTGGTGGCCGTGGCTGAACGCGACCTTCAAGATTCTTCCGTGACTAGAGAAGCTTCTCGATGAACAGGTAGATGGCGCCGAAGAAGACGACGATCGCGATCGCGAGCTTCGTGCCGGGCTTGAAGCCTTCGTCCTCTTCGATGCGCCCGTAGCTGGCGATGACCGCGCTCGAGACTCCGGCGTACTGGCCCGCGTACTGGGCGGTGCGCAGGTACTGGTCGGCGACGAGCCCGTCGTCGGTGGCGATCAACGTCTTCGACAGCTGCGGGTCGACCACTCGGGCGCCGGCGGTGGCAGCCAGCGCGACGCCTTCGACGACGAGCTCGCGAATCAAATCGAGGCGGTCTGAGAGCTCGACCCGAAGCTCAGTCGCAATCGGCTTGCCCGCTTCGATGAGCAACCGCACCTGGACTTCGCCGTGCTTGAGCCGCCAGGTGCGCGTGCCGTCGGGGTTGGGAGTGGTTCCCTTCTGGTGAAGCAGCAGGTCGAAGGCCGCCGGGTCCCAGGGAACGTTGGGCTCTTGAGGCTGAACCAAAAGCTCGTAGCGCACAGGTCCTTATACACGTGCGAGGATGCGCTCCGCGATGCCGTACACCCTGGGCCGGTTCACCTTGCACGAAGTTCGCGACGGCACGATCGCCCTCGACGGCGGAGCGATGTTCGGGGTCGTGCCCCGGCCGCTTTGGGAAAAGAAGTTTCCTCCCGACGAACGGAACCGCATTCAGTTGGCGGTTCGTTGTCTGCTCATCGTCGACGGGAAGCGGCGCGTGCTGGTCGACGACGGCATCGGCAACGAATGGTCGGGCAAGTTTCGCGACATGTACGGCATCGATCACGGCAAGACGAACCTCGACAGCGAGCTGCAGCGCGCCGGGCTGACCCGAGCCGACATCACCGACGTCGTGCTCACCCACCTGCACTTCGATCATGCGGGCGGCACCACGCGCGATGGCGGCCTCGCGTTTCCGAACGCGACGTACCACCTGCAGCGCCGCCACTGGAAATGGGCGCACCAGCCCAGCGAGAAGGATGCGGGCAGCTTCCGCCGCGAAGACTACGCGGCCCTCGAATCCAGCGGCCGCCTGCACCTGCTCGAAGGAACGACCGAGCTCTACGAAGGCCTGCACCTGTTCGTGAGCGAGGGCCACACGGTCGGCCTGCAGCTGGTGCGCATCGAAGACGGCGACCAGACGCTGGTGTACTGCGGCGATCTGGTGCCGACGACTTCGCACCTTCGCGCGCCGTGGGTCGCGGCGTACGACCTGTATCCATTGACGGTGATCGAAGAGAAGCGGCAGCTGCTGGCGCAGGCGTTGGAAGAGAAGTGGATTCTCTATTTCGAGCACGACCCGCAGATCGCGGCGTGCACGGTGAAGGACGAAGGCACGGGGCAGGTGACGGTGGACGAGGTGATTTCGCTGTGAGTGAAGGCAAGAAGGTGAAGCTGTCGCGCCGGGGCGTCGAACGTTGGACGAACGCGCACCCGTGGATCTACCAATCGGACGTCGAGGCCCCGAAGTCGCTGATGGGGGGCGAGGTGGTGCAGGTCACCGACCACCGGAACTTCTTTCTCGGCCAGGCCTTCTTCTCGCGCGAGTCGAAGATTTCGCTGCGCTGGCTGACCTGGGAAGACAGGCCCATCGACGAGGCGTTCTTCAAAGCGCGCATCGAGAGCGCCGATCGCCTTCGCCAAGACGCCTACCCCGGCGAGACCACCTACCGCGTCATTCACGGCGAGGCCGACGGCATTCCGGGGCTCGTGGTCGACCGCTTCGGCGACTACCTGTCGGTGCAGTTTCTGGTGCCCGGCGTCGAGCAACGGAAAGAGCTCATCGCCGACCTGCTGGTCGCGCACTTCAAGTCGAAGGGCATCGTGAACCGTTCGGACGTCGGCGTTCGCGCGCTCGAAGGCCTCGCGCTCGAGAAAGGGGTGATGCGCGGCGAAGTGCCCCCCGCGGTCAGCTACCAGGAAGGCTCGATCGAGCTCCGCGCCGACCTGATCAACGGCCAGAAGACCGGGGCGTTTCTCGACCAGCGCGAGAACCACGTCGTCGCCGGCAACTACGCGTTCGGCGAATCACTGGACTGTTTTTCGTACCACGGCGGGTTCGCGCTGCAGCTCGCGCGCAAGGCGAAGAAGGTCACCGCGGTCGAGATCTCGGACGCGGCGTGCGGGCAGATCGTCGTCGCCGCCAAGCTCAACAACCTCACGAACGTCGACGTCGTCACCGCCAACGCCTTCGATTTCCTGCGCGACATGGTCGACGAGGGAAAGAAGTACGACACGATCGTCCTCGACCCGCCGTCGTTCGCGAAGAACAAGAACGCGATCGAAGCCGCGATTCGCGGCTACAAGGAAATCAACCTGCGCGCGATGCAGCTGCTGAACCCGGGCGGGTACCTCATCACCGCGAGCTGCACGTACCACGTACCCGAGAACGAGTTCGAAGCCATGCTCGACTCGGCCGCTGCCGACGCGAAGCGGCGCATTCAGATCGTCGAAAAGCGCGGGGCCGGCAAAGACCACCCTGTGCTGCTCGGCCTTCGCGAGACGCGCTACCTGAAGTGCTTCGTGCTGCGGGCAAGCTAGGGTTGAGCTAGCTCTCGACCGGCGGTGGCAGGCCCGAGCCGTTTCGCAGCGCGAGGTACAGGCCGACCAGCAGCATGTACGCGAGGCCCATCGCGGGGATGATGCCGACGCAGCACGCGAGCACGCCGACCATCGCGACCAGGCCCGAGATGAAGCTGAAGCCGACGATGCTCCAGCGGTGGCCCTTGGCGATGATGAACGCGCGGCGAATCGATTCGACGGGCGTCGTGTCGCCGTAGACGAGTTCCATCGTCGCGAACATCAACGGCAGCGCGAAGTAGTAGATGACGGGGAACACCGCGAGGACGCCAATCACGATGACCCCGATGCCCGCGCCCTTGAAGATGTTGGCGAAGTTGCTCGGGTCCGAGACTTCGACGCCGGTCACGACCGCCGCGGCAATGCCCAGGAGCACGAAGTACATCAGCGCGGGCAGGCCAATCATCACGAAGAACAGAAACGTCTGAATGATGTAGCGCGGCAGCTTCGGCAGCTGCGTGAGGATGCGCGCGACGTCCGCCTTCTTGCCGTGCAGCACGTCGATGATGATGCGGAACAGGCCCATCGTGAACGTGCCCTGAACAATCATCGACACCAGCTGCGACATAATCGTCGAAATGGCGGTGACCCAGATGATCCCCATCGTGCCGCCGCGGTCGCCGATGGCCAGGCGGGCGATGGTCTGGAAGACCGAGTTGAAGATGCCGGCCACCATGCCGACCGCCAGCAGAATCAACACGCCGACCGACACCATGATCCACTCGGCCTTGAAGCGTTCCAACGCCTGGCCCCAGATGCCGTCGAAGCTGTAGCTGTCACGCGAGAACGGCCACGCATCGCCACCCGACAGGGCGCGGCACGCCGGACACTGGGGCTCCGCGCCGCCCAGGTTGCATTCGTCGCAGGTGAAATTGCCGCACCGCGCGCAGGTGCGGGTGGCGATGCGGTCGACGTGAATGGCGCACTTGGCTCCGCCGCCGATCATCTGTGGGTCCTGCATGGCTGCCCCCTTGCTGCGAATGAGGCGCACGACATTACACTCAAAGTCGAAAGATGGATCCCCTGCTTCGCAAAGCGTTGAACGAGACGCGGTCGGTGTTGAAAAAGGCCGACGCCGAGTGGGCGAAACATTCGTGCCCCGGCAGCGCCGAGTGCTGCCAGCTGAAAACGACGGGCCGCCCGCCATGGCTGTGGCCCAGCGAATGGCAGCTGCTCTTGCAGCAGGGTCCGATGCCTGCGCCTCGGGCGGATGGCGGTTGCCCGTTTCTCGATTCGGCCGGGCTGCGCTGCACGGTGTACGCGCACCGGCCGTTGGGGTGCCGCACGTTCTTCTGCCACCGCATCACCGGGCCTCGAACGCTTCCCAGCGAGGCGACGAATCGGCTGTTCGACCGGCTTCGCGCGTTGAACATCGCCGTCGACGACGCGGCGCAGGTGCGATCGCTGCCCCAGTGGTACGAAGCCGAACGTGAACGCGCTGCTGCTGGGCCTGGTCCTTTCGTCGACGCCGGCTCTTCCTGAACGCGTTTTCCTCAAAACGCCGACGCGCAGCTTCACCGCGACGCACCAGCTCGCGTTGGAAGATGGAAGGCTGTGGTGGAAGGCCGAAGGCGAGCGCGACTGGCGCTTGATTCCGCCCGACGGCCTGCCCATCGGTCGCGGCCGGCTCGAGGCGCTCAAAGAGCTGGTGGATTTGCCGGGCGTCGCCGAGCCCTTCGTTCGCCCCCGCCGCCTGACTTCGCTGAGCGCCGACGGCGAGAACGTGATCGTCGTCAGCGACGAAGGCCACGTCTTCTACGCGAAGCTTCCCAGCCTCGAGTGGATGCCCACGTGGGGCCCCATCGGTTTCAAAAGGCCGCTGAAGATCGACTTCGTTCACCGCGCGCTCGCCATCTCTCACCGCACGCAGGCCTACCAGGATCTCGACGGCAACCCGCACCCCGTCACCGCTGGCGTCACCACGTTCTACGCGCTGTCAGGCGACGGGCGGACGCTGTCGTAC
>JAYUXE010000507.1:0-4717 GCA_043753165.1 Archangiaceae bacterium
GCCAGCAAGCTCGTCAACGCGGGCCTCGACTGGCGCGCGGGTGGCGTGACGACGGCGTACTGGGCGAGCAACAGCGCCTTCCGGCCGTTCACCAACGTCTCGTCGACGATGATCAACTGGTTCACGATGGGGCAGCCGGGCTACTTCGGCACCGGCGGCAACCCCGATGAACGGTCGCTGCAGTCTCCGCAGACCTACATTCCGACGCTGCTGCCAAAGACGATGGACGGCACGCAGAACAAGATTCGTGAGGGCGCCGGGCTGCACCTGATTCTGATGGGTGACGCGGACGACCAGTCGAGCGCCAGCATCGCCAGCATCAACGCCTTCTTCGCCAACTACGACGGCGCGGGCTCGAAGGCGGTCGTGCACGGCATCGTTTGCCCCGTCGGATCAACCTGCAACAGCGAGCCCGGCAGCGTGCGCAACGTGCAGGTGATCGCGGCGTCGGGTGGCATCCAGGGCGACTTCACCCTCGCGCAGACGAACGCGCCGCAGCTCTCAGCCACCATCGATGCCATTCTCGCTTCGGCCATCGGCGGCACGGGTCACCAGTTGCTGAAGCCGCCGATCTCTTCGACGATCAAGATTGCGATCGAAGTGGGCGGCACGAAGGGCGTGTGCAATGCGGCCGACATTCCGCGCGACCGGTCGAACGGCTTCGACTTCGACTCGGCCAGCCGCCGCATCGTCTTCTTCGGCAACTGCATCCCCAACGCCGTGGGCAAGCGCGTCGCGGTCAGCTACCGGTACTGGCTCGATGCCTCGCCGGATCCGAACGGCGACCCGTGCGGTGGAGCCTGCACCGGCGGCAAGCAGTGCGAGCCGAACAGCAAGTCGTGCGTGTGCCCGACGAACTGCGGCGGCACGTGCGCGGTCGGCACCATCTGCGACATCAACTCCTGCAGCTGCGGGCCCGGCATCAACTAGCCGTTGCCGAAGCTCGTCAGCTGAATGCCGCGTTTCTGAATCAGGGCCCGAACCTTCGGGCTGCAGACCGCGGCAAATTCGGTTTCCCATTCGTACCGCCACGCCGGATCTTCGCTCACCACCCCTGGCGACATGCCGGGGTGGCACACGATCTCGTGCAGGCCGTCGTCCAGCTGGGAAACGAGGCGCAGCAGCCGGCGTTCGTTCAACGCGCCCGATTCGTAGACACCGTAGGAAGGAATGCGGCGGGCTTTGCCGGCTGGACGCGCACGGGCAAAGCCGTACAGCATCGCCGACTTCAGCGCGGCGGCCGGGCGGCGAATCCACCGCAGCTCAGGGCGGGCGCGGGGCCAGCGCACGGGCAGGTCGAGCTCGGTCGCAAGGCCTTCGACCAGGCGCCGCATCCCGGGCAGCAGGTTCAGGTGCTGGTGCGTGTCGAGGTGATCGACGGTGGCGCCCAGCGCGCGCACGCGTTCGATCTGGGCGCGCAGCTCGAGCAGCACTTCTTCGGCCGGCACCAGCTGCCCAATCCACGCGGCGGCGAACTCGGCCCAGTCCTTCCGGAAGCGGCCCCCGGGCGCCAGCCACCTCACCTCGTTCGACGGGGCTGCGGGAATCAGGTGGGTGGTGACGCAGAGGTGGACGCCCAGCGGCAGCTTCTGCGCACGGGCGCGGGCCACGGCGTCCGACACGTTGGGGCCGGTGGCGAAGACGGTGGCCGAAGTGACGATGCCTTCCGCGTGCGAGCGAAGAATTCCTTCGTCGATGCGCGGGTGCAGGCCGAGGTCATCGGCGTTGACGATCAGCTGAATCATCGAATGGCCTTGCGAACGGGCTGGGTTGGAACTTTCGGGTGCTGCACGTCGCCGTAGAGGCCGACGAGCTCACGCACCATCTTCACGATCACGGCCGGCGAGGCCAGCGTCGAGACTCCACGCGTGCGCGGGAAATAGTCGACGCCCATCTGGAACACGCGAAACCCCCGCTTGATCGCCTTCACGACGAGCTCGGCGTCGATGAAGCTGCCTTCGCTCTTCAGCTCGATCGCCTCGAGCACGCGGCGGTGCATCACCTTGAAGCTGAAGTTCACGTCCTTGATCTGCACCCCGAACAGGCCGCGGATCAGCGTGTTGTAGACGTAGGAATAGATGATGCGCTTGGGGCCTTCGGACGTGCGGTCGAACCGGAAGGCGCAGATCATGTCGGCCTCGAGGTAGTCCATCAGGTGCAGCGCGCGCTCGAGCTCATCGAGGTCGAACGGCAAGTCCATGTCGCTGTAGATGACGATGTCCTTGGTGGAGTGGGTGAAGCCTGTCTTCATCGCTCCGCCGAGCTTCAGGTTCTTCGCGTGCGTGACGATGCGCACCTGGGGGAATCGGCGGGCAAGGTCTTCGGCCACCTGCTGCGTGCGGTCGGTGCTGGCGTCGTTGACGATGATGATTTCCCAGTCGTCGCTGAGCTTTGTCAGCACCGTCATCGCGCGGGTGACGGCGCGTTCGACGTAATCCTCCTCGTTCCAGGCGGGAAAAAAGAGGCTCAGGCTCGGGCGGGCCATGCGGTTGCGGCGCCTTAGCAGGATTCTGGAGTAAGGAGGCACCATGCCGCCGTGGTCCGTCTTGTTCCTCGGAGATCCTGCCGTCCTCGGTACCGACATCGCGCGCGCGCTGGAGCTCGTCGGGGCCCGGCTTCAGACGGCGAGCACGCTGGTGCAGGTGTGGCAGCTGGGCCGTTCGGCCGTGCCCGATGTCGTGGTGATCGACCTCGGCCAGTCGGGGCCCGCGGGGCTGACGGGCTTGAAGCGGCTGAAGGAACAGCTGGGGCGCCGGCACCTGTCGGTGGTGATGATCGCCGCGGGGCAGGACGCGGCCGAACGCATCGAGGCGCTCGAGGCTGGCGCCGACGAGGTGCTCACGCGCCCGGTGAATGCGACCGAGCTCGCGCTGCGGTTGGCGGCCTGCGCGAAGCTTCGGCAGAACATCGACGGGTTGCTCGGGGAAGTCGCCGCATTGAGTGAGCTGTCGATGACGGACGCGCTCACGGGCGTGCCGAACCGCCGCAGCTTTCAAGATCGTCTCGTCGACGAGTTCCGGCGCGCGCAACGGTACGACGACCCGCTCGCGCTGGTGCTGCTCGACCTCGATCATTTCAAGATCATCAACGACACGTTCGGACATCCGGAAGGCGACGTGGTGCTGCGCGAAGTCGCCGAACGGTTGAAGCACTGCGTGCGCGAGACGGACTTCATCGCGCGGTACGGCGGCGAAGAGTTCGCGCTGATTCTGCCGAAGACCATGCTCGGCGGCGCGCTGACCGTCGCCGAACGCGTGCGAGCCGAGCTCGCCGCTCTCGAGTTTCACGCCCGGCACGTCACCGCGTCGCTGGGCATTTCGATCTACCCGCACCAGGCCATCACGTCGTCCGATGCGCTCGTCCGGTCGGCCGATGACGCGCTCTACACCGCCAAACGCGAAGGCCGGAACAAGGTCGCCCTCGCTCCGGCGTCAGGCGCTTCGGCGCACTGAGCCCTCGGCCCGCTCGGGGTTGACCAGAATATCGGCCGGGCACCCCCCGAGCGTTTCGGTCTGCTGCGACAGTGGAGCGCGTCGTCGTCCGGTTTCGAGGCTCCGTGTTTCGCCGGCGGCTCCCGAAAGTACCGCCACCCTGCGGTCGAGGAAGACGACCCCGTTGCCCACCCGGTGTTGAGCGACCTTCGAACGATCGTTGCCGCGGAACACCGGCGAGAAATCGAGGCCCCGGCGGGTTCTCTCGCCCGTACCTTTGGGCTCAAACGGGCAAACCAAATGAGAACCCCGAGGTGAGGCCGTTGCCGTAATGGGTTACCTACGGTTTGCGGGGGTAACTGCATCCCGCTGCGCTTACATCCTCCGCGTGTACGCCTTCGTGCAGTCTTCCTGAATCTCTTTGCGGCCCTGCGCCGCGGGCATCAGCCGCATCTGCATCTGCCCGCCGACGTAGTCGAAGTTCACGTACGTCGAAGCGTTCGGCGCGAGGTCCACGGGCAGCGTCAGCACCTTCGCCACCTCGAAGATGTTGTCGACCGCGAACCGCGCCTCGAGCAGGTGGCTGCCCGCCGGTACGATCACTTCGACGTATTGATCGTGCGCGATGTCGCCCACCGGCTTGCCGTCCAGCGCGAGGCTCACCTGCTGCACGCCGCCGTACCGCGTCCCTGCCATCAAATGGTTCCGGTAGATCAGCAGCGTCCCCGTGCCCGCGACCGCGGCTTGCACCGGAGCCGGCCCCGGCGCCATCGGCGGCGGAGCAGCCACCGGCAACGGATTCTGCCCCTCGAGCACGTCCGCCCTCGCCGCCGCCTGCGGCTTCGACACCGCCTGCGGATCCGACAGGGCGGCGTACTTCCGGTAGTGCGTAATCGCCGCGTCGACCTTCTGCTGGTTGTCCTCGGCCATCGCCAGCCCATACAGCGCCGACGGCAGGTTCGGCCGCAGCCCCACCGCGTACGCGCAATCGGCCTCGGCTTCCTTGTACCGCCGCAACCCCAGCTGCGCGGAACAGCGGGTCGCGAACACCTCGGGCACGCGCGGGTACTGGGCGGCGAGCGCGTTCAGCACTTCCGTCGCGGGGCCGTAAGAGCCGGCGGTGACCTTCGCGACGGCGTCGCGGTACTGCGCGGTCGCCTCTTTGGTGAAGGTCGCGTCGTTTCCGGCAGCCAGCACCAACATCAGCGTGGGGACGATCATGTCGCCCGCATACCCCAACTCAGCCGTCTTCGCCGGGCTCGCTGGGCGGCTTGACGCGCCGCAGA
>JAYUXE010000508.1:0-1905 GCA_043753165.1 Archangiaceae bacterium
TTGGCGGTGAAGCGGCAGCTGGGCGTGATGCCAGAAGACATGGCGCTGCTCGAGATGTTGCGCGGCCCCCAGTACCTGCGCTTCGTCGGGCGGATGTACGGCCTCGACGATGCCGCCATCGATTCCCGCGCGGCCGAGCTGTTCGACACGCTCGACTTGAAGCCGGGAAAGAAGTCGCTCATCTCCGAGTACAGCTTCGGGATGAAGAAGAAGCTCGCGCTGTGTGCGGCGCTGATTCACGGCCCGAAGCTGCTGTTCCTCGACGAGCCGTTCGAAGGCATCGACGCGGTCACGAATCGCACCATCAAGGAAATCCTGCTCTCGCTGCAGAAGAGAGGGGTCACCGTCGTCCTGACGAGCCACATCCTCGAAGTGGTCGAGAAGCTGTGCCCGTTGATCGCGATCATCGACGAAGGAAAGTTGAAGGGCTTCGGCGCGCTCGACCAGCTGAAAGGCGAAGGCGAGAGCCTCGAGTCGCACTTCGTCGGCCTGGTGGGTGGCGGCCGCAAAGGTGAGCTGTCGTGGTTGTGAGCCCGCTGCGCGCGGTGCTCGCGGGACATCTGCAGGCGTCGCAGAACCGGCTCGTGCGCCAGCTGGGAAACAACGGCGTCATCTTCCTCGGCATCTCGGTCGCGCTCATCACCGTGACGATGGTCATCCCCATCGTCTTCGGACTTTCGGTGGGCGCCTTCTTCCTCGCGCGCGCCGCGTTCGAGCCCGAGGGCACGCCCGAGCTCGCTTCCGTCATCGGCCTCATCCTCACCGGCATGGCGGTGGGCGGCGGCATCATCGGCGGCGTCGCCGGCGGAGCGAAGCAGCTCGAATGGGAACAGTACCGGGGCTTCCCGCTGCGTCCCGTGACGCTCTTCTCGGCCGAAGTGCTCGCGGGCCTCGGCGATGCCATCACGCTCATCCAGGCGGTGACGTTGTTCGGGGTATGCGCGGCGACGGCAGCGGCGGCCCCGCATCTGGCTCCGGTGATGTTCTTCCTCGCGGTCGAGTCGGTGGTCACGTTGCTGTGCGTGCAGCTGCTGGTCGGCAGCTTTGCGGAACGCGTGGTGCGGCGGATGCGGCTGGCCCTCGCGGCGACGTTCGGAGCCGCCTTCATCTTGAGCCAGGTCGTCGCCTCACGCGCCGCCGCTGTGCCGCCATTCAAGGGCTCGGGGCTGAGGGCCATCGGCGACAAGGTGCTCGACTACGCGTCGTACCTTCCCGCGTCGCAGGCGATTCGCGCGGGGCACCTGGGCGAATGGCGCGGCTTCACCAGCGGCGTGCTGATGCTGCTCGCGGTGCTGCTGACGTCGTACTTCGTGCTGATGCGCGAGCGGAACGCGAACATCGTCGACACCTCGGGCCCGGCGGAAAATCTGTGGAGCCACGCGTCGCCGACGTTGAGCGTCGCGCGGCTGCAGCTCGAGACGCTGCTCGGCAGCCACCTGGGCAAGTTCGCCTTTGCGATGCCGCTGATTACCCTCGTCCTCGTGCGCGGCCCCTTCAGCGAGCTCGCGGGCACGGGGCACTGGTTGGTTCCTGGCGCGTTCATCTACATCTCACTCGCGGCGAACGGGCTCGGCTTCAACCAGTTCGGGCTCGACGGCCACGGCGTGAAGGCGCTGTTCCTCTTGCCGTTGAGCGAGAAGACCATTCTCGACGGCAAACAGCTGGGCTTCGCGGCGTGGCAGTCGATGCAGGCGCTGCTGCTCGCGGCGCTGTTGTTGGTGGTGCAGAAGCCGAAGCTCGACGAGCTCGCCGCGGGCGTGATGCTCTTCACCTGCTACTTCTTCGCGCAGGGAATCATCGGGCAGCGCACGAGCATCTGGCTTCCGCGGCGCATGCTTCGCACCAGCATGAAGAACTCGCAGATTCCACTGCCCGTCGTGCTGATCAGCCTCGGCACCACGCTCA
>JAYUXE010000509.1:0-10501 GCA_043753165.1 Archangiaceae bacterium
ACGAAGGTGCGAGGCAGCGCGGTGGTCGAACGGTAGAGCACCGGAATGCCGCCCGGGCCCCGCGCGACTTCTTCGGCGTCGTCGAAAGGGGCGCCGAAGTCGGCGGGCCGCGTGAAGTGCGTCACGCCCGCGAGGTCGAAGATGCCGCGGTTGTCGATGTTGCGAAACGCGTTTGCCAGGCGCGGCACGGGCGGCTCATAGCCTTCGAGCGCGGGAATCCCTTCTTCGAGGTGACGCAGCGGCACCAGGCGGTCGCGGCTGGCGGCGATCTCGACCGTCGCGGGGTCTGCGACCTTCGAATCGGCGGCCGCCTGCGGCTCGAAGCTCAAGCGGGCGTCGCGGGAAGGGATCCAGGCGGCCAACTTCGACGGCGCGCGCAACACCGCAGGGTCCGACCAGCCGAGCTTCCACAGCCCACCCTGCGCGACGACGAGCTCGAGCAGGCCGAGGCCGATCGCGGTGCGGCGAAACGCCCGTGGCAGCAGAAAGAAGACCAGCGCTGCGGAACCGACGGCCAGCGTGAACCAGACCGGCGCGAGGAATGCGTCGCGCCTCAGCGGCAACACCGGCACGACCGCGAGCGCGGCGACGATCATCGCAGCGACGATGCCCGCGTTGCGTTTGTTCGGGCGCGCCCACGCGGCCAGCCGATCGACCCCCTGCGCGGCGAGCACGCAAAGACAGAACGCCGCGCCCAGGAAGTACTTGGCCGGATAGCGAAACGGCAGCAGCGACAGCACCTTTTCCGACGGCGCGAAGTGATCGCCCAGCGAGAGCACGAGCAACAGCGCGGCCGCGATCGCGAATGGCAGCGCGCGCATCGAACGGTGGCGCGCGAAGACGGCAGCGGCGCAAAGAATTGAGCCCACGAACATCGAGGTGAGCAGCCACTGATCGCCGCCCAGGTACGTGCCGCGCGGAAGGTCGAGCCCCGGAAGCGCGGCCGAAAAAAGCTGCGCCGGCGACACCGACCACATCAGCTGATCCGTCGCCTCGAAGCGAGTCGACCGCAGCGCGAGCTCGACCGCGGGAAAAAAGACGAAGGCGGTGGTCGCGACGGCCCACGCGAAACCCGCGATCGCGAAGATCCACATGCGCTTCTGCCCGCGCGACCAGGCGAACGCGGCGCCGATCGACAGCGCGCTTTGCCAGAGCATCATCTCGGGCGAGCCCGCGAGAAACGCCAGCGCCGCCACGATCGCGATCGTCGCCGTCGTCTTTCGATCGGGCCCATCGCAGTGCACGCGCACCGCCGCCAGCAGCCAGCCCGACCACGCGAGCCCGGCGACCAGGTTCGGCGTCCCCGACAGCTGCGTGAACAAAGGCCCGAGGCCGAACGCGATGCCTGCGGCCAGCGACGACGCGCGAGAGCTGCCCAGCCGCCGGCAGAGAAACCAGACTCCGCTGACCGCGATCAGCACGTGCAGCAGCTGCTGCAGCGTCGGCACCCAGACGTAGTCGAAGACGGCGAGCAGCAGCAGGCGGGGTGGGTAGAACGCTTCGGACTGCAGCGTCGCGGCGAAGGGCTGGCCGAGCCAGACGTTCGGGTTCCACAGCGGAAGCTCGCCGCGCTGCAGACAGTCTTTGAGGAAACCGCCCTGCGGCAGAAAGAGCCGGAAGATGTCGCGGCCCGCGAGCACCTGGCCGTTGAAGATCCCGCGATAGACGGCGGCGAGGCCCCCGAGGATGACGGCCGCGCCGAGCCGCCTTTGCGTCAAGGGCAGCCCACCAACGGCGCCACCTTGCAGATCTTCTCGGCCTCGGGCGTCGACGCGGCGCCGGGTGGGAGCTCGGGAAGCGGAACCTCAGTCCACACCGTGCGGCGGCCGGTGAGCAGGCGGCCCGTCGCCTCGAGGAACATCGACGCGCCCGGCGGCGCCCGTTCGAGTGCCGTCTCGAGGTCGCCGTGCGCCATCGCGAGCTTCGCCGCCGCCAGCTGCGCCGCGGCATTGCCTGAATCGAGAGCAAGCCACGCCTCGGCTGCAGCACGCACCAGCGGATCATCTTTCGGGTGGAAGAACGACAGGTTGTCGTAGATCGCGCGCGCGTCATCGGCCGTCAGCGGGTTCGACAGCAGCCACTTCTCGATCCACAAGCCGTGCAGCCCGGGATGCTTGCGCTGGTCGCCGATTTCGATGCGCCGGTTCCGAAGGAAGAAGGCGCGCGCCGCCTGAAACTCGAGCAGGTTGTGATCGTCGGTGTTGATCGGACCTGGCCCGGCGAACCGCAGCTGTTCCTCACTGGTGTGCACCTGCTTCGCGAGCAACGCGACGACACGATCGAGGTGGATGCGCTGCAGATCCACCTTCACCCTGGGCTCGGCCATGCGGCGCGCGAGCTCGGCGAAATCAATCGCCAATGGCTTGCGCGTCGAGACCATCACCAGGTCGGCGTTGCCGCCCCAGGTCGTGCTGTACGGAAACGTCTCGCGCAGCGTTCGCAGCACCAGCTTCACCAGCGCGTCGCTGCTCTCGTAGAAGTGCACCCACTGCAGCAGCACGCCGTCTTCTTCCAGGTGCGCTTCGATGGTGCGGAAGAACTCGCGGGTGAAGAGGCCCGACACACCGGTGACCCACGGGTTGCTGGGCACGCTGATGATCAGGTCGTACTTGTACGGGGCCAGCGCGAGAAACGTCTTCGCGTCGTCCACGTAGAGGTGCACGCGCGGATCTTCGAGGGCGTGAAGGTTGGCCTCGCCGAAGAGGCGCGCTCCGTCGAGCACGGCGGGCGAGATCTCGATCAGGTCGAGGCGTTCGACATCGTGGGTGAGCACGGAACCGGCGGTGAGGGCTGCTCCGGCGCCGATGACCATCACCTTCCTGGGCTTCGCCGGCGCGAGCAGCATGCCCATGTGCCCCGAGAGGATCTGCGTCTCGACGTCACCCGAGTCGGTGCTCGCGTCGATCTTCCCGTTGATGCGCATGTACTGGTTCTTCGGGTTTTTGGTGTCGTGCGAGACGGTGACCGTGGCGAAGGTGTCGTCGGCGTAGAAGTCGACCGCGAACTCGGCTTCCGTCGCTTTTGCATAGGCGGCGTAGCTCTCGAACGGGTGCCCATACTCGCGGAAGGCGCTCATGTTGGCGACGATGCGCGACCAGCCCGACGTCGCCGCGACGAAGATCAGAACGCCCGCCACGCCCGCGCCGATCGGCAGCCAGCGCTTGAGCCCCTCACTCGACAGCCACAGCGCGACGGCCGCCGACGCGAGCGTCAGCACCACGGCGAGCACGAATGACTTTTCCATCGTGATCAGCGGCAACAGCACGAGCCCGCCCACGAGCGAGCCGGTGATGGTGCCGACCGTGTTGAACGCGTAGACGCTGCCCAGGCGCTTGCCCGCGTCACCGACCTTCGCCATCGCCACCCGCGCACCGACAGGAAACGCCGCGCCGATGAAGAAGGCGGGAATCAGCAGGACGACGCACGAAAAGCCAAACGTGATCGCCTGGTAGATGGGCCACGTGTCCTTCGTGCGCGCGAGCAGATCGTGCGCGACCCAGAAGTAGTGCGGCAGCCGCACGTACAGCGGCAAGGTGAGACAGACGCCCGCGACCACGCCCAGCTGCAGCAAGCCGAAGATGCGCAGCGAGTCGCCGCGATCTGCCCGCCGCGAGACCCAGAGGCTGCCCAGCCCGATGCCGAGGATGAAGGCGGTGAGGATCAACGTGAACGCGTACGTCGACCCGCCCAGCACGATCGCCAGCAGTCGAATCCACGCCAGCTCGAGCAGCATCGACGTGAAGCCCGACAGCACCACGCCGAAGAATGCCGCCCGCACGTGCGCCAGCGGGAAGACCATTGGCGGCGCTTCATTCGTCGCTTCGATCGCCTCGGGGATCTTGCGCCCCACCACCAGCGCGGCGATAGCGACCATCGCGTTCAGGGCGACGGCGAACCCGCTGGCCGCGCGAAGCCCAATCGCCGGCACGAGCCACACGCCCGCCAGCAGCACGCCCATCGCGGCCCCGACGCTGTTGACCGCGTAGAGCCGGGCCAGGTCGACGCGCATCGAGCCCGCACTGCGCGCGATGTGCTTCAGCATCGCCGGCAACGTTCCGCCCATCAGCAGCGTCGGCACCACGAGGCTCAAGCCCGCGATGAAGAGCTTCGGCCAGACCCGCATCGGCTCGCTGAAATGCGGAGCGAGGCTCAAGAACAGCGTCTCCCCCGCCCCGTGCACGGCCGGATACAGCGCCGCGTAGAGGCCGATGAAGAGCTCGAACATGCCGTAGAGCAGCAGCGGCCGCTTCACGCGATCCGCCAGCCGGCCAAAGACGAACGCGCCCGCCGCGAGCCCGCCCATGAAGGTCGCGATCACGATCGCGTGCGCCTGGCCCGAGTTGCCCAGGGTCTGTTGCAGGTAGTTGCTCCAGACGAGCTCGTAGACGAGGCCCGTGGCGCCCGAGACGAACAGCAACACCATCGCGAGGCCGCGCTTCATGGCGTCGCGTCCTTCACCGACTTCTTCAGCGCCGGATCCTCGGGGTGGGCCGCGAGCACCTCGTTCGCGATCGCCAGCGCGGGGCCCACGTCAATCGGGTGGTACGGCGTCGACGCCCGCTTCTGCTGACGCACGCGCGCGTCGAGCCAGGTCGAGATGATGTCGGGGCGGCGAAGCCCTGCGGCCACCTTTGGATCCAGCACCTTCAGCGCCGCTTCGACATCGCGCTGCGCGATCGCCGCCTTCGCCACGGCCCACGCCGCATCGTCATCGTCCGGATCGAGCCCCAGCCACCGTTCGGCCGATGCCCGCACCAGCGCATCGTTGCTGCCATGCACCCACGCATAGCTGCGGTAGACGTTCTGGGCCTGCGACAGCGTCAGCGGGTGCGCAGCCAGGTATTTCGCGAGCTCGAGCCGCGCGCCGCGGTCTTTGCCTTTGCGTTCATCGCGCGTGTCGACGAACTCGCCCACGTAGTACGCGCTGGGCGACTCGTACTCGAGCCGGTTGCGATCGTCGGAATTGATCGGGCCCTTTCCCGCGAACTGCAGCTGGCCTTCGTCGCTGTGCACCTGGCGTCCCATCAGCGTCACCACGTCGGGCGTCTTCGCGCGCTTCAGGTCGGCCAGCACCGAAGGCCGCTGCATTCGCAGCTCGACCTTCGCGGCGTCGAACACCTGCGGTTCCTGCGTCGCCACCATCACGAGGTCCTGCGGGCCGACCCACGACGTGCCGTGCTTGAACGTGTCGCGCAGCGTTCGCAAGACGAGCCGCACCATCGCGTCGCTGGATTCGTAGGTGTGGAACCACTGCACGATGCGCCCACCCGGGGCCAGGTGCGCGCTCGCCACCTGGAAGAAGTCGCGCGAGAAGAGGCCCGACACCCCCGAGACCCACGGGTTGCTGGGCACGCTCACGATCAGGTCGTACTTCTCGGGCGACAGCAGCAGAAACGTCTTCGCGTCCTCGATGTGCACGTGGCAGCGGGGATCCTCGAGCGCGTGGCCGTTGTCGTTGCCGAAGAGCCGGGCCGCTTCGATCACCGCGGGCGAAATCTCGACCACGTCGAGCACGTCGATCGGGTGCGCCAGCAGCGAGCCGGCCGTGATGCCTGCTCCCATGCCGACCAGCAGCACCCGCTTCACTTCGCCCGGGTGGGTCAGCACGCCGAGGTGCCCCGCGAGAATCTGGGTGTCGATGTCGCTGCCGTTGCTCGCATCGACCTTGCCGTTGATTCGCATGTACCGCAGGTCGCCCGCCTCACCGACGAGCACCGACGCGAACACGTCGTCGCGCTGGAACTTCACCTGGCTGCGATTCTTCACCTCGATGCGAAACGCGTCGAAGTTGTCGAACGTCTTTTCCCACTCGCGGTATCGCCCGGACGACGTGACGACGCCCGACCAGCCGGCTGTCGACACCGCGTACACCGAGACCACGACCAGCGCGGCGAGCACGGGCCACAGGTGACGCAGCGGCTTCACGCCCGCGGGCTTCGACGCCCAGGCCGCCAGACCCGCCGCGAGAAGGTTGAAGGCGAGCCCCACCGCGAAGTTCCCTTCGAGCCCCAGCAGCGGCAGCAGCACGAGGCCGCCCAGCAACGAGCCGAGCACGGTGCCAACGGTGTTCCACAGGTAGACGCCGCCCAGCTGGCCGCCCAGCTTGTCGACCCGGCTCAACGCCACGCGCGCGGCGGCGGGGAAGCTCGCGCCGAGGAAGAAGGTCGGGATCATCAGCACACTCACGCAGAAGCCAAAGGTGAGCAGCTGGTACAGCGGCCACGTCGCAATCGACTTCTTGAGCGCCGCGTGAAGGTTCAAGAACAGGTACGGCATGCGGCCGTAGAAAGGCAGCGCCAGGCACACCGACCCGACGAGCAACACCTGCAGCCGCGCGAAAAGGGCAAGGGCGTCGGGTTCAGGCTCGCCCGGTTTCGGTTCCCGGCGCGACAGCCACGCGCTGCCCAGGCCGATGCCCAGGATGAACGCCGTGAGAATGAAGGTGAACGCGTAGCTGGTGCCGCCGATGACGATCGAGAGCAGGCGGATCCACGTGATCTCGTAGAGCATCGACGTGAAGCCCGACAGCGCGACGCCTGCCAGCGCCGCTTTCACCGCGAACGCCGAGTACTCGCGGGCGGGCGATTCGACCGAGCCGTCGTCGCGGCTGCCGCTGGGGCCGGTTCGCCACGCCAACACCACCGCGACGACGCCCAGGCACAGGTTCAACGCCGCCGCTTTCTGTTCCGACGCCAGCAACCCGTCGGCCGGAATCAGGCTGATGCCCGCGAACAGGCACCCCATCGCCGCGCCCAGCGAGTTGACGGCATACAGCACCGAGAGCTCACGTTTCGCCGAGCCCAACCGGCTGGTGAAATAGCGCGTCAGCGCCGGCACCGTGCCGCCCATCAACACCGTCGGCACCAGCAGCGACGCGGCCGCCAGGGCCAGCTTCGCCACGGGCCGCCCACTGCCATCGGGATCCAGGCCGGGCGCGATCTTCAAATAGACGCTGCCCATGCCTTCGAGCACGAAGCGGAACACCAGCGCGTACAGCCCGACGCCGACTTCCAGAATTCCGTAGAGCGCCAGTGGCCGCTTCACGCGATCCGCCGTGCGGCCGAAGAGCCAGGCCCCCAGCGCGAGTCCGCCCATGAAGGTCGCGAGCACGATCGCATGCGCGTGGCCGCTGGAGCCGAGCAGGTTTGCCAACCGCTTCGACCACACGAGCTCGTACACGAGCCCGGTGAAGCCCGAGAGGAAGAGCAGCGCGAGAACGACGGGTCGAGACAGCCGCGTCAAGAGGGCGGCACTCTACCCTCAGGTCTTCAGCGGGCCCGGGACGAAGTTCGCCGCCGCGCGCAACCGACGAGGGCCAGCAGCGCGAACAGCGAGCCTGGCACGTCGGCGCAGCCACACCCCCGCGGCGCCACCGTCTTCACCGCGACGACTTCGACCGAGAAGGATCTCATCGCGGTCGCTCCATCTCGCCCGCCGACGGCGACGGTGAAGGTGTAGGCGCCGAAGCGGGCGTCGTCGGGGATCTTGCCCTGCAGCAGGCCGGCGGCGTCGAACGTGACACCGGGCGGAAGCACGCCGTCGCGAATCGACCACGCGGCCCCATTGAGCATCGGCATCACGGCGAGCTGCGATGAAATCGACTCGCCGCGCAGCACTTCGCCCGCGAGCACGGCGCTGATGGTCAGCGCGGGCGAGACGATGCGAATCACGAAGTCGGCGGTGTCGCTGCGGCCGCGCGAATCTTCCACCTCGAGCGTGAACGAGAAGACACCCGACCGTCCGGGGATGCCGCTGATGAGCAGCTTGTCTTCGACGGTGGGCTCCAGGGCCACGCCGTCGGGCAGTGCGCCGGCAACCACCGACCACTTCATCGGCTTGCTGATGGGTGCTGCGCCCGCGTTCTTCGCGATGATGTCGACCACGTACTGCGAGCCCACTTTCCCTTCGGGGAGCTCGGCCGTCGAGATCAGCAGCGCGGAGGAATCGACGACCGTCACCGTCATCTCGCGGCGATCGATGTTGCCCACCGCGTCCAGCGCCTGAAGCGTGAACGTGAAGTTTGTGCCCAACGCCGCCTGCGTCGTGCCCGCGAGCCGCCCGTCGGCCGTCACCTGGATTCCCTGCGGCAACGTCCCACCGGCGAGGCTCCACGTGTACGGCGCCCGGCCGCCCTGCGCGCCCAGCGGCAATTCGTAGGGAATGAGCCGGGCGATTGGCGGGACCTTCGTCGACGTGATCGCCAGCGACGCCGTCAACGGGCCAACCGCGATCGCAACGGTCTCGACCGAGTTGCGCGCCCCCGAGGTGATCACGACCCCGAACGAGAAGCCGCCTGCCTGGGTCGGCGTGCCGGTGATCGTCCCATCGGCCGCCAGGGTCAGGCCCGCCGGCGCCGTGTCGCCCGGCACGAGCGCGAACGTGTAGCTGCCCTCGCCCCCGATGCCATTCAGCTGCGTCCGGTAGCTGAAGGCCACGAGCGCGCTGGGCAGCACGTGGTTCGAGATTCCCAACGACTGCGACACCACGTCGATCGTCTGCGCCGCGAGCCCGTTGTTGTCTTCATCGACTTCCGAGACGGTGCCTGTACCCGCCCCAGGGGGATCGATGAGGACCCCCAGGAACCAGGTCGATGCCGGCGTGCCCTTCGGAATCACGACCACATCGCTGCCCACGTTCTGCTGACCCACGGCCAGCGTCACGCTGCGCTCATCGGTCGTCGTGCCGTCGGCGTTGCGCATCGGCAGCAGCAGGTCGGACTCGGTGATGATCGCGTTCGCCGACAGGTAGTACCGGTAGCCCGCCGCCCCCGAGGGACGATTGCCGATGTTGGTGAAGCTGCGCGTGACCAGCAGCGCTTCACCCGAGCCGCCCTGCGCCGGGCCGCGAATCGTCAGCGGAATCAAATCGGGCGCGGGCAGCTTCACCCGCTGCGGCTCGGACTTCAAAAAGTTGTTCTGGCTCGACACTTCGACGAGCCCCTGCGCGACCGCAGCCGCGAAGAAGAAGAACGTGCCCGGTCGATGCGCGACCCCGTTCACCGCGTTCTTCGGCACCTTCTGCGTGATGTTCACCGTCATCGTCTGGCCTGGAGCGATCGTCAGCCCCGCCTGCTGCCCGATGAACGGATCCGTGATGCCGTTCAACGTCTCGTTGTCCGACAGGTAGAAGAGAATCGAGACGGTCGGAGCCGTCGCTCCACCCTGGTTCCGCACCACCGCCTCGAGGCGAATGGGCTCGTCGAAGAACGCGTAGCGCGCGGGGCCAAACGGCGCCAACGGCTCGAGCACCCGCACCGCATCGATGACCAGGTCGGCCTGCTTCGCCGTGAACTTCAACGCCCCGACCTTCACATTGTTGGTGTCGCTGCTCTCGACAATCACACCCGGCGCCGGGCCGTCGTCGATCTGCAGGATGAAGTAGTACTCGCCCGCGGGGATGTTCAGCGGCAGCGCGAAGGTCAGATCCTGCACCACGTTCTGCCCGCCACTGACCGGCACCGTCGCGGTGTTCACCAGCAGATCGTTTGCCGACAGCGCGTTGTCCACCGACAGCCAGATCTTCACCGGCACGCTGCCCGCGACGTCGAACCCCTGGTTCGAGAAGGTGACGGTCGTGGTGATTGTCTCACCGGGCCCCCCCAGCGGTGGGCCGACGATGTTCTGCGCCACCATGTCGACGCCCGCCGTCAGCGGCACGCTGGTCGCCGCGAGGTTGTTGAGCTCGTTGGACTCGGCCACCACCGACCCGTCATCGACGACGGCGATCACGTAGTAGCTGCCGGACGTGGGCCGCGGCGCAGTGGTCGACTTCGTGCTGGTCAGGTAGCCGAGCGCCGCTATCGACAATGGCCCCTGCGGCGTCGGGGTCAGCTCGGTGTCGAACCCTGCGTTGAAGACCGTGTCGGTCGACAGGTACAGCCGGTAGGTGAAGTTGTTCGCCGCTTGAGTTCCGAAGTTCCGCATCGCCAGCGAAGTCGAGATGTTCAGGTTTTGCCCGACCGTCGCGATGCTGTTGATCTTGAGGCTGGTGATCGAGATGTCCGGGCCCGGCGCAGGGCCAAAAGTTAACAGCGAGTTGGTGGTGAAGTCGGGAAGCCCGCAGCCCGCCGCGCACGGAAGGCCGGGGGTGGCGAGCGTGCCGGTGGGGCTCTCGATGCCGACCGTCGCGGTCATTGCGGGCGTCGCGTTGCCAGTCACCGTGCCGTAATAGAACTCGACGATCCCGTTTTCCCAGATGCGCAGCTGGAAGGTGAGCGTGTGCTGCACGGCGAGGAACCAGTTCCAGTCGAACCACTCGACCGCGAGCCCCTGCCCGTTCGGGCCCGTGACGGCCTGGTACGAGACCGTGCTGGCCGGGTTGCGGCCGTTGAGGTCGTCCCACATCGGGGCCAGCACGGCGTTGGGCTCGCCGACGTTCGGCATCGCGACGTTCGACGAGAAGTCAGCGCCCAGGTTCGCTGCGCTGGACGGCTCGAGAAACGCCAGTCCGTTCGCGGTGACGGTGAGCTGCGTGTACGTGCGGTCGTAGAAAGGAAACGAGA
>JAYUXE010000510.1:0-1904 GCA_043753165.1 Archangiaceae bacterium
GACTCGTCCAACTCCAGGTACTCGTTCAAGATTTTCTGAACTTTGATTCGGGCGTGGAATAACCGCGACATCACGGTTCCCTTCGGGATGCCGAGCGTGCGCGACAAATCCTCGTACGACATGCCTTCGATTTCGCGCAGCAGCAGGATCGCGCGGTGCTTCTCGGGCACCTCGGCGAGCGCCGCCTGAATCTTGTCTGACAGCTCTTTGCGGAGCATCGACTTCTGCGGGTTCGTGCCGAGCCGGGTGCCGAGCGCGCCGATGTTGGCTTCGCTGGTGTCGTTGGCAATCGTCTCGTCGAACTCGATGTGCTCGCCCTTCGCGCTGCCGCGCTTGCGCATCACGTCGATGCTGATGTTGACGGTGATGCGGTAGAGCCACGTGTAGAAGCTCGAGTCGCCCTTGAAGTGGTCGAGGTACTTGTAGACCTTGATGAAGGCTTCCTGCGCGACGTCGCGGGCCTCTTCCTTGTCTTTGAGCATGCCGAGCGCGACGGAGTAGATTTTGCGCTGGTAACGTTCGACCAGGGTCTTGAAAGCCCGCTGATCTCCTGTCCTTACGCGCTGAACGAGCGTGAGATCATCGGTGGCCAAGGCGCTCGGACCATAACCCTTCCGATGTAATGTCGGGCGCAGTTTTGCGACCCCTTCTCTTCCTTCTGCTCGCGATTTGCGGCTGCTCGTCCATCGAGGGTGGTGGGCTCAAGGCGACCGTGCGGTTCTTCATCACCGACGCCCAGTGCGCGAAGGTCGTCGTCACGGGCAGCAACAACAGGGTGGTGACGTCGGGCCCGCTGCTGCGGGGCTCCCGCGACAAGGTGGTTGGCATCGCGCAGGACACCAAGCTCGGCGCCGCCATCAACGTCCAGGCGAAGGGCTTTCTCGCGGCCGATTGCAGCGGCGAGCCCATCGACGAGAGCACCGTGCAGCACGTCGAGTTCCTAAGCGGCGAAGTCGACATGGTGCTGCTCGTCCTCAAGGGCGGCATGTCCCCGCCGGATGCCGGGCCGCTTCCCGACGGTGGGCCGGGGACACCCGATGGGGGCCCGGTGAATGACGGAGGCATGAAAGACGACGGCGGCATGGGGCTGCCGGACGCCGGGTCCGAGCAGTGCGGCAACAGCCTCGACGACGACCGCGACGGGCTCATCGACTGCTTCGACGGCGACTGCCTGCAGCAAGACTGCCTGTTCGGCCGGCGCTGTGTGTCGGTCGGCGTGTGCGCGGTGCCTCCGTCGGAAGTCACCTGCAACGACGGGCTCGACGACGACGGCGACGGCAAGGCCGACTGTCTTGACGAAGACTGCAACGCCAAAGGCTGCGCCGATTCGAACGTCTGCACCTTTGCCGAGACGTGTGTCGCGAAGGTCTGCACGCCGTCCGTGACGCTCACCTGCAACACCCCAAACGAATGCCAGCTGGGCGCGGGCACGTGTCAGGCAGACGCGGGCTGTGGCTACGTCGCGAAGGCGGGCAGCTGCGATGGCGGCACCTGTACGAACGGCGAATGCATCCTCGGGTTCCCCTACACGCCCAGCAACAGCTTCAATCCGGCGCTGCCGGCGACGGCGATTTCGCCGAAGATTCGGCTCGATTGCGGCGTGTCGACGTTCAACTCGGACACGCTCGCGTTCGGCAACTGGTGCAGCCAGGCGCAGCCGGCCGCCCGCATCATCAACCGCCTGGGCGTGCAGAACATCGTCGTGCTGCCGATGGCGGGGCTCGAGGTCATCAACGAGCTCCGGCTCACCGGCAGCCAGCCCGTGCTCTTCGCGGTGTACGGCGACGCGCGCATCGCCGGGAAGCTCACCGCCAGCGGGGTCGGCACGGCGAACGGCGCTGGCGGGCCGGCGGGAAATTGCCTCTTCCAGGGCGAGCCCGGCTTCACCTTCATCTTCAGCGGCG
>JAYUXE010000511.1:0-1902 GCA_043753165.1 Archangiaceae bacterium
GCTCCGCCGTGACCCTGGACGATGCCATGAACCACGGCGAGCCCCAGCCCATTTCCCTCGCCGCTGCCTTTCGTCGTGAAGAAGGGCTCGAACATGCGCTTCAGCACCTGCGGCATCATCCCGTGGCCCGTGTCCTCGACCACCAGCCGCACGTGGTGGCCTTCACGCAGCGGAGGGTGCGCGCGCGCGAAGTCCGGGCTCACTTCGACTGCCTCGAGCTTCAGCGTCAACCGCCCGCCATTCGCCATCGCCTGCAGCGCGTTCGTGCACAGGTTCAGGACCACCTGATGCAATTGCCCCGCATCGCCCAGCGTCGTCGTGCGGTCGACCTGCAGCTCGACGTGCACGCGAAGGTTCGGCCGCAGCGAAGGCTCGAGCAGCTTCACCGCTTCCGTCACCAACTCGGTGAGGTTCAGCGCCTCACGGGTCGGCAGCTCGCGCTGGCCGAACGTGAGCACCTGCCGCGTCAGCCCGCGCGCGCGTGCGACCGCCTGCAGAATCTGCTCGCCGCTTTCCTTGGCCTCGGCGTCCGCGCTCGAGGTGAGCCGCGTCGCCCAGCCCGACACGCCGTGCAGCAGGTTGTTGAAGTCGTGCGCGATGTGGCCGGCCACCTGCCCCAGCGCCTGCAGCGTGCGCGCGGCGGCCAGCTGTTCTTCCAGCGTGCGTTCGTCGGTCACGTTGCGCGCGATGGCGGCGATTCGATGCACCTTGCCGTCTTTGATGAACGGAATCAGCGCGGTGTTCAACCACACCGGCCCATTCGGCAGGTCGAGCCGGTGCTCATACGTGCTGGGCCGCAGCGTCTTCACCACGTGGCTGTGCCGCCGGGTCAGCAGGTCGGCGGCCGACCGTGGCAGCACCTCATGGGGCGTCTTTCCCAGCACCTGCTCGCGCGTCAGCGGCACCAGCGCCAGCGCCGCCGGGTTCAGGTCTTCGGCGCGCAGCGACCCGTTCTCGTCGACGCGGTAGAGGATGATGGTGTCGCGCGAGTTTTGAAACAGCTCGCGGAAGCGGTCTTCGCTTTCGTCGGCGCGCGCCTCGGCCCTTCGCCTTTCCATTCCTTCGAAGACCAGCGCGGTTGCCTCTGCCAGAGCGGCCGCAAACACCTGGTCGTCTGCGCTCCACTTCCGCATGCCCGAGCCGTGCTCGAGACAGATGATGCCTTCGAGCCGGCCGCCCAGCCGTACGCCGGTGTCCAACAACGCACCGACCCGCTTCGGCCCGAGGTAGGCGTGGCCCAGCGCCGCGGTGCGCGTGTCGCGAACCGCATCGTGGGCGACAATCTGCTGGTCGTCTTCCAGCGCACGGAAGTAGTCGGGGAAGTCGCTGAACTTGAGCTCGGAGCCCTTCGACCACGTGCCGTCGCGGTGGTCGATTTGCATCAGGTTCCGCAGCACTCCGGCCTCTCGGTCGAAGCGCCAGATGCCTGCGACCATCGCCTCTGAGCCCATCGTTCCGGCGTGCAGAATCTCTTTCAGCGCCGCGTCGGTGTCGCGTCCGGCGAAGGCGTGGCTCTTGGCGAGCGCGTGCAGCGAAGCCGTCGAGCCGCGCTGGCGAAGCCCTTGTTCGGCCGCAAGCTCGCGGTTGCG
Organism: Archangiaceae bacterium; assembly: GCA_043753165.1. Lineage (GTDB taxonomy): Bacteria > Myxococcota > Myxococcia > Myxococcales > Myxococcaceae > JAGSPQ01. The sequence continues at coordinate 1,590 of JAYUXE010000511.1, forward strand.
CCGTTCGCGTTCGACCCGGGCGACCACGGGCCACAGCCCGGCGAACGTCGGGCGCGTGACGAAGTCGAACGCCCCGGCCTCGAGCCACGCGACGGTCGCCGCCTCATCGACCTCGTCTCCCACCACGACAATCGGCACTTCTTGCCCGGACGCACGCACCTGCGCCGCGAGCGCTTCGGCAGAAAGGCCGGGCAGCTGCGAATCGGCCAGCAGCAAGTCCCACCGGGAAGAGTTGAGGCCCGCCGCGGCCTGCACGCGGTCGACGCGAACCAGGCGGTGCAGGGGGCCGGCCCGGGCCAGACGAACGCGCACG
>JAYUXE010000512.1:0-4703 GCA_043753165.1 Archangiaceae bacterium
GAAACCAAAGCGTTGAAGGTCATCATCGATCGCTGACCCTTCGTTTCGCCTGCGCCGCGCAGCGGTGGCAGACAGAGCGCGCCTACGAGGACCTGAACACCACTTGAACAGCCCAGCGTCAGTCTGCGCGCTGAATGAACAATTTCGTGTATTTCTCAAAACCAGGCCGGGCGCGCGGTAAATCGCGCGATCGCCTCAAATACCCTATCTGGCGTGGTGGGCTTAGTTGGCCGTCCAGCGCGGGTTGCTTCGGAATTTATTCAGAAATGACCTGCGAAACCCCCAAAGGAGAGACGATGCCCCACAAAAACACGATATTTATCTGGTACGATCGAAGCGCCGAAGAAGCCGCTCGGTTTTATTGCAAAACATTTACCGACAGTACCTTGGGCGCGATTCGAATTGCGCCATCCGACTATCCCGGCGGTAAGAAAGGCGATGTGATCACTGTCGAGTTTACTATCTGTGGCATCCCTTGCGTCGGGCTGAATGGCGGGCCGGAATTCAAACACAGTGAAGCGTTCTCATTTCAAGTCGCTACCGACGACCAAGTCGAAACAGACCGGTTGTGGAACGCCGTCGTCGGCAACGGTGGACAGGAAAGCCAATGCGGCTGGTGCAAAGACAAGTGGGGCGTCTCATGGCAAATCACGCCGCGCATGCTGCTCGAGTTAATTGCCAGCCCCAATCCTTCCGTGGCCCAGCGCGCCTTCGAGGCGATGATGCCGATGAAGAGAATCGAGATCGCGAAAATCGAGTCGGCGATGCGCAGTTGAGCTTTGCGTCCAAGTTCAAACACGGACGACGAAGAAGTTACGCCTCGGCCGGCGGCACGATCATCACAGTTCTCTTGCTGCGCTCGAGGACGCCGTGCGACGTCGAGCCGAACACCCACTTCGACATCGAAGTGTCGCCCCGCGCGCCGAGACAGATGACGCCGCTGGTGAATCGTTCTGCCGCCATCACGATTGCACCGGCGACGTCTTCACCGGTCAGCGCGTGGCCTTCGACCGTGCACCCGGGCCTGAGCGCAGAACGGTCGACCTGGGCCATCAACCGCTCGACCACTTTCCTCTCGGTCTCTTTGCTTAGAGGCTCGGGTGACACGTGAACCAGGTCGGCGTGCCCTCCAGCGGCAAGGATGCCCAGGCCCCAGGGAATTGCGTTCGCGCTGACGGCCGAGAAGTCGCTTGCGATCAACACGCGATCCACCGGCCGTGCGTTCGACGGCAGCGGCAGCGCCGTCTGCGGGGTTGGCACCGCCACCACCGACATCGAGGCCGAGTGAAGACACTGTTCGGAAACGCTGAACAACCGTCCCAGGGCCTTTCGGTGGTGCGTGCCCAGCACCAGCAGGTCTGCCTTTTCCTCGTCGGCCAGCGCAATCAGGTGATTCGAGGTGCGGCCAATGGCGGGCCGCAAGCGCAGCTGGGTCGAGAGCATCTTCGGAAGCTTCAGTGCGAGCTCGCCATGAAGGGCGTCCACCAGCTCGGCGCTCGCGTCGTCCCAGGAATGTGGAAGATGAAGCCCGCGCCGGTGCGATTCAGCAGCGGGGAAATAGATGTGGCCTGCGAGGACTTCGAGCTTCCCCCACTTCGCCAGCCACTCGACCCACTTCGCCGCAGCATCGGTGCTGTGGCTCTGGTCGACCCCGACCATCACTTTCAAGGTGTGCTGCCCCTCGAGCCAGGCTTCCCATTTCGCCGGGTCCCGCATCGTCCAAAGCGGTACCTCGAGCTGGCGCCCAAGCCGGGCGAGGGTTCCGCTTTCACCGCCGGGCACGTGCGCCGATTCGCCCGCGAGCACCACAGACGCGCCGTGCTCGGTGACGAACGGAGGCAGCTCGCGGTGCAGCCCGCCAATCAGCAGCGAAGCCTGCGTCGTCGCCCCCAGCTCGCGGGTCCGTGTCCTTTCTTTCGACAGGGCCCCTTCGGCCGTTGCTGCGGCGGCAGTGCCAAGCACCCGCGCCGCGTCCTTCGGAAGCACATAGACGAGCCACAGCGTCTCTTTCGCCTTTGCAGCCAGGCGGGCGGCAAAAGTACTGGTGGCGATCGACTCGGGCGAGAAGTTGGTGGCGCAAACGATGGTCATGCCCCGTTGTTCAGCAACTTGTGCGCCCGACCCTCGCGCCGTGTCGAAGGGGGTCTCGCGCGCAATCTCTGCGTCTCAAGGAGCCTGGCGCTGGTTCTTCGCAGCCAGCAATTGCGACAGCGCGCGCAGCCCGTCGACGGTGGTGAAGACGCCGACCACCTTGCCGTGCTCGAGCACGATCGCCGAGCCGTACTTATTGTCGGCCATCTCGGCCGCAACCTTCCGAACGAGGTCCGAGGGCGCGACGGTGAAGACCTCTTGCGACATCGCTTCGCCGACCTTCACCACCGCAGGGTCGACGTTCTTCAGCGTCTCGACGAAATTCAGGTCACGCTCGGACAACAGGCCCACCAGCTTCCCCGCCTGCAGCACGGGAAGGTGCCGGACCTTCAACGACGCCATCAGGTCGTGCGCGGCGCTGAGTGTCTGGTGGTCTCCGATGGTGTGCGGGCTGGCGGACATGAATGTTGCGACGGTGGGCTCGGGCATGCCCGCACCCAGAGCAACCTTTGTGCCCTAGCTTTTGTTCTCGCCCAGCCCGTACGCGTGAAGCCGGTACTGAATGGTGCGCACGCTGACGTCGAGCATCTCGGCCGCGCGGGCCGTCGAGCCTTCCATCGCCTCCAGGGTCCGCAAGATGGCGAAGCGCTCGAGCTCGGCCAGGGTGGCTCCGGGCACCGTGATGCCGGCGAGCGTGTCGTGGGTCGGCGCGGCGTACGGCAGGTCGTCTTCGTCGATGTGGCTCGACTCGCCCATCACGACGGCGCGCTCGATCGCGTTCTCGAGCTCGCGCACATTGCCCGGCCAGCTGTGCGCGCGCAGCCGCGTCTTCGCCCGCGCGGTGAAACCTTCGACGGCCTTGTGGTTCTCTTCGGCAAAGCGCCGAACGAAGTGCTCGGCCAGCGCCACGGTGTCGCCGCCTCGAAGCCGCAGCGGGGGCATGTCGATCTTCACCACGTTCAGCCGGTAAAAGAGGTCCTCGCGAAACCGGCCCGCTGCCACGTCGGCCTGAAGATCGCGATTCGTCGCCGCGAGGATTCGGACGTCGACCTTCACGGCCTCGTTGCCGCCGACGCGTTCGAACTTCCGTTCTTGCAGCACCGTGAGCAGCTTGATCTGCGTGGCTGGCGGAATCTCACCAATCTCGTCGAGGAACAGCGTGCCTTCGTGCGCCTGTTCGATGCGGCCGACGCGCTTGCGATCCGCGCCCGTGAACGAGCCCTTCTCATGGCCGAACAGCTCGCTTTCCAGCAGCGACTCGGCCAACGACGCACAGTGCAGCGCGACGAAGGGTTTCGTGGCGCGCGGGCTCAGCGCGTGAAGCGTCTTCGCCAGCTCGCCCTTGCCCGTGCCGCTCTGACCCGTAATCAACACCGTCGCCCGCGACGGAGCGACCTGCCTCGCCAGCCGATACACCTTCTGCATCGGCAGGCTCGTGCCCAACAAACCCTTCAAGCCTTCTTCGCTGTGCTCGCGCGACTGCCTTCGAAAATTTTCGTTCTCGAGCCGCAGGTTGCGCAGCTCGATCGCGCGTTCGAGCGCCACGACCAGGTGCTCGATGTCGATGGGCTTGGTGATGTAGTCGACAGCGCCGGCGCGCATCGCAGCCACCGCAACGCCGACCTCTGCCGCCGCCGTGACCACAATCACGGGCAGCCACGGTGTGCGCGTGCGCAGCTCGGCCAGCAGCTGCATTCCATTCATTCGAGGCATGTCGAGGTCGGTGACCACGACATCGGGGGGAAGCTCGACCAGACGTTCGAGCGCCGAGACTCCGTCGATCGCGAGGTCTACTTCATACCCACGCGCCTCCAGCAGCGTCTGGAGCCCATCGCGCATCGCCTCGTCGTCGTCGACCACCAACACGCGCATCGCAGTCGGGACCATGGGCCATGACTCCCATGCTCCCCCGCCTGCTGCAATAGGGTTCACGGCTGCGTCATCGCACCACGAGCACGGGCCGCTTGCAGGTGTGCAGCACGCGGTCTGCCACCGAGCCGAGCAACACCCGCGAAACGGCGTTGTGGCCACGACTGCCGACGACGACCATCCCGAAATCTTCTTCGTTTGCGACCCGGACGATTTCTTCGGCAGGCCCGCCCTCGAGCAACCGCACGGCCACGTCGGCGCGCTTCAGCGCGGCCTGCACTTCGGCCAACACCGCCTCGCCCCGCGCGCGCTCGGCTTTGGCAATCTCACCGGCAATCGTGAACGGAATCTCACCCAACATCACCGTCGGAACGATGACGAACGCTGCCGTCAGCGCCGCGCCCATCGCCGTCGCCAGCCCGCTGGCCACCCGCGCCGCATCGAACGAGGCAGTCGAACCGTCCACCGCGACCAGCATCGTTTTGATCATGTCTCGACCCGCTGCAAATTCGAATCCGCTCGCGTGAGGACGGGCAGCAATGCCAGCGCGCCGATCGTGACCACGGCTCCCATCACGACACACGTCCGAAAACTCGTCGCTTCGGCCGAAGTCGCGCCACGAGAACCCGTCGCCCCACCCGATGCCGGATGATTGCCAGGGACGTCAGAAAGACTGCCGCTGGAAGCAGCAGCGCGACCAGCAGCCAGCGGCCACCTCCGCCGCGAAAGAGCCTGGCCAACGT
>JAYUXE010000513.1:0-1900 GCA_043753165.1 Archangiaceae bacterium
CTGCCCGACATCAGCCACGCGCCCACAGCAAACAGCGCCGCCGCCAACACCAGCCACGGCCAACGCGCCTTCTTCTTGTTCGCCATCGTCAGAAATCCTTCCGCTCGAATCGCCAGGCGGCGACCGCGAGCATGCCCATCGAGAAAATCAACGCGCCACCCACCAGTCGGGCGGTGAGCGCGGCGTCGAAGCCATCATCGCCGGCCAGGCGAATGCACTGCTCGGCCAGCTTCCACAGACGGGGAAACGGCTGCACGCCGTAGTGGAAGAGGATTTTGCCGATGCCGTCTTCGAGCCCGTCTTCGATTTTGTCGCGCGTGCTCGAGATGATGCCGAGGATGAGCAGCAGAAAACCGACTGCCGCAGAAGCCGCAGCGCTTCGCACGAAGAAGGCGGTGGTGAGCATCGCGGCGTAGAGCGCAGAAAAGCCGACGACACCCAGCAGCGAGCCGGCCAGCAACGACGTCGTCCAGAAGCCCGTCTTCAAGCCGAAGACGACGGTGATTCCAATCGAGCCGTACGCGGTGCAGCCGGCCGACAGCGCGAGCACGCCGAGGTACGTGCCCAGCAGCAGCTGCCACCGCGAGACGGGCAACGACAGCAGGTGCTCGATGCGCCCGGGCGACAGAAGGTTGGGCGCGAAATCGCTGCACGCGATCGCGAGAAACAACGCGCCGCCGAAGAAGCCAACGCCCGCGGCGACCATGAAGACGGGGCGCATCGCTTTATCGGTCGAGACGATGTCTTCCGAGATGATGGCGCCGAAGAGCTTGCTGCCAGCGATTGCTCCGTCGACGACGTCGAGGCGCAGGAAGAGCCCCAGCAGCGCGAGGACGCCGGTGATGCCAATGAGCAGACCGAGCACCCACTTTCGAGCGAGCGCTTCTCGCAGCAGATCGCGCGCGACGTTGAGCGTCGTCTTCATCGCGTCGCCTCGGCCAGCACGTCTTCGAGGTCCATCGAACGCGGGAGCACCTCGAGGATCAACGCCCCACCCTGTTGGGCGAGCGTCAACGACGCGTTCAGCGCCGCCGCATCCGTCGACTCGAACCGCCAGCGATCGCCTTCGGCGGCGAAGCCGCACGAGGCCGGATTTCCTCCGCTCAACTTCACCAACCAGCCTTCGCGTTGCGCGGTCAGCGACGACAGCGTGCCTTCGCGCACCAGCTTTCCGCGGTGAAGAATGCCGACGCGATCGCAGACGCGTTCGGTCTCGGCCAGAAGGTGGGAATTGAGGAGCACGGTCGCCCCCCTCGCCTTTTCTTCGAGCAGGATTCGCCGCACGTCGACGCGCCCAAGCGGGTCGATGCCGTCGGTGGGCTCGTCGAGAATCAAGACTTCGGGTTTTCCGAGCAACGCGATCGCGAGCCCGAGCCGTTGGCGCATGCCCTTCGAGAAGCCGCCAATCTTTCGCGACACCGAATCGCCGAGGCCCACGCGTTCGAGCAGCGCAGGCTCGGTGGGGACCTCTTTGAGTCGCGCGACAGAGGCGAGGAACTGCAGCGGCGTCCACGCGTCGGGCAGGTGCAGGCGTTCGGGCAGGTAGCCGATGCGCGAACGCACTGCGCGGTCTTCCGGGTTGCTGCCGAGCACCCGCACCTCGCCGTCGGTCGGCCGCGCGACGCCCAGCAGCAGCTTGATGAACGTCGTCTTCCCTGCGCCGTTTGGCCCGATGAGCCCGAACGCACTGCCTCGCGGGATGTTCAACGTGAGCGCCTGCAACGCAGGGTGCGGCGCGCCGAAGAGCCGGGTGAACGTCTTGCTCAAACCGATCGCTTCGATTGCTGCGGTCACGTCAGCGCACCCTCAAAAGAACAGACGGTCGAACGGCGTTTCCAATTGCGGCGCCTTGAGCTTCAGCGCCTTGAGCTCGTTCTCGAAGCGCAGCCCCTTGTGGCGC
>JAYUXE010000514.1:0-1898 GCA_043753165.1 Archangiaceae bacterium
ACGATGGCCGGCATCTGAAGCTGCGGCGACGTGAGGCTGCGTTTCGGCGCGCACCCTTCGAGCAACGCCTGCTCGCGGCGCCGCCGAATCGGGAACAGCTGACCTACGAAGTTCGCGCGAAGCTCCGGCCGCCACACGAACGACGACGCCGCCGTCTTCAGCGCCCGCGCGAACTGCAGCGCATCGGGGTACCGCTTCGCCCGGTCGACATGCATCGCCGTCGCGACGACGAGGTCGAGATCCTTTCCGAGGGAAGGATTCATGCTCGACGGCGGTACGAACGTCGCCGTTGCCTGCCGCTTCACGCGTTCATCGAAGTTCGCCGTGCGCAAGAGCCGCTGGCCGGTGAGGCACTCGTAGAGCAGCGCTCCCAGTGAATACACGTCGCACTTCGCGTCGGGCATTCGCCCCGCGAGAATCTGTTCCGGCGCGAGGTACGGGCCCACCGTCTCGAGCACCTCGGGCCACGTGTTCTGGCGCGCGATGCATTCGAACATCCCCAGTTCCTGCAGCCGCGTCGAGCCGTCGAACGCCACCGCCACGACACGATCGCTGATCAACCCGTGCGAAAAACCACTGGGCACGTGCAGCTCACCCAGGGCGAGCGCGGCGTCATGAATCGCTGCGACCACCAGCCCCACCGGCAGGGCCTTGCCCATCTTCCGGCACGCCTCGGCGAGCTCGGCAAAGGTGCCTCCCGACGTGCGTTCGCTGACCCAGAAGATGCCTTCGTCCGACGCCTCGCAGCGGTAGACGCGGCTCAGGTTCGGGTGACGAAAACGGCCCGCCCATTCGGCGTGCGTCTGAATTTCGCGTGCGAGGTTCTCGGGCAAATCGAGGCGCCGCATCACCACCAGCGCGTCGCCTTCACGCGGATCCGCGCGAATCGCGAGCAGCTCTTTCATCGAGCCTTTCGACAGCCGCCGAATGATTTCGCAGGGCCCAATTTCCCCACCGGCACACGGGTCGCCCAGCTCGAGCGCGTCGTCGTCGACCGCATTCCGCGCCCGCGCCGGGTGATGCGGGGCTTCCCAGGGCTTGAAAGTGAAACCGTGCTGTTCCGGAAACAGGTAAGCGCCCGTCGGGATGCGGTTCTCGTTGGAATCGGTGGTCAAGGCAGGAGCTCCCAGTAGCAATGCCGGGGCCCTTCCCCTTCTTCAGGCGCAGCGGGCGTTTCACCTCTGAAAATCTCTTCAAAACTGGAGCGTGCAGTCGCATCTGTGTGGGCTTTCAACAGCGCTGCGTAAAGGCACTTCAACGTGCCCACGGCGGTGCTCAGTGTCACGCAGGTGCGACGGCGCCGAGGTCTGGTAAGGGTGCACACGACGTGAATCGCCGCCTGCTCGCCCTGCCGCTTGCCCTGCTCGCCCACGTGCTCGTGGTGGCGCTGGTGCTGGTGTGGGCCAGGCTCGACCCGGCGCCGAAGCGCGTGAAGGCGCGGCCGGTGAGCATGCGCACCATCACGAACAACGAGTGGGCGTACAACCGCGGCAAGGTCGGCAACGCAATCGCAAAGGTGCAGCCGAAGCCGAAGCCCGAGACAGTGCCGAAGGGGCAGATCGTCGACGTCGCTCCGGGCAACAACAAGCGGCCCGAAGAATCGAAGTACCTCGCCGAGACGAACAACGTCGTCGACAAAGAGACGCGCGCGAGAGAGCAGACGAACAAGTACAGCCGCGCGGCTCCGAAGAACCAGGCGAAGCCCGAGGCCGCTCCGGCGGTGAAGGGGCTGACGGGAGGACGCGCGGCGCCGGCGGTGAGTGCGGTGAGCGCGTTGGATCGCTTGAGCATGTTGGGTGGGCGGCCGCAGCGCCTGACGCTGCTCGAGCAGGAAGCAGCGAACGGACGCGAGTCGAACCTCGATGCGCCCGACAAGGCGGGCCAGGAAGATGGCGACC
>JAYUXE010000515.1:0-4699 GCA_043753165.1 Archangiaceae bacterium
CCGACCACGTGCACGTCCAGGGCCGTCTTCCCGGCTTCGATGCTGGCGCGCAGGCGAGGCAGGCTCTTGAGCGCCGCCCGGTGCTTCTTCTCGAAGCCGGCGAGCAGCTTCCAGAAGTCGTCGACGACGAGCGCGAGGTCGAAGCCCGCGGTCTGAAAAAGTGCCTGGTGCAGCTTGAGCCCGTCGAGGCCCGCCGGGAAATCTTTATTGCCGAGGGTCTGCAAAATCTTGGCGGGCGCGGCCTCGCCGTATCGGGAAATCAGCGCCTGGTTGAAAGCGGCACCCAGTGGGTACACCAGCGTCCGGTCTTGCACGCGGGTGAAGGCGTCGAACTCGAACAGCTGCTCGACCTTGATTTCTTTTCGCTGCAGAACGAGGGCCGCGACCTGCTCGTCGTCTTCGCGCGTCGCCGGGTTTCCCGTGTACCGGTACTCGAGCAGCTGGGCGAGGCCCTCGTCGAAGAGCGACATGGTCGACAGCTCGGTGAGGCCGTTGTCGTCGAGCATTCGTCGCGCGAGCACGTGCACCGTCTCGTGGGCCAGCGTGGGCACCAGCGACGGGGTCGAGTTCAGCATCCGGATCCGATTCCAGAAAGCGGTGCCCCCGGTGTTCGCCATCGTGCCCGAGAGGTCGACGTCGATGGGTGAGCCCGGGGGCGTGGGCAGGTACAGCGAGAGGTCGAGGAAGATCGCGTCGGCCCGCTTCGACAGGGCGAGCACGTTGGTCGCGTTGCCTTGATAGCTGAAGGTGTAGTGCTTCGTGGCGAGCATCGAGGGCGCCTGGCTGCCGAAGTCGGCGCCGGCGATTTCAGCGCCCTTCGTCGGCTTCTTCTTTTCGTCATTCGGGGTCTGGTACGCCCAGACGACGCCGCCGGCGGTCGCGAGGGTGAAGGCGATGGCGAGCGCCGAAATCACCGGGCGCTTCAACGCTTCGGTGAGACGGTTCAGACGCCCGTTGCCTCCACTGCCTCCAAAGCCGCGCCACGCGACGAAGCCGAAGACGGCCACCATCGCGAGCTGAATGCCAATCGCCGCCAGTGGCAACGGCTGGTGGGCCCCGACGAAGGGCGTGCGCATGAGCTGCGTCGGGTCGCCCATCAACAGGCGAGGATGCGACCTGCCGCCAATCGCAATCAGGGTGGCGAGCATTGCGGCAAAGGCCCAGGCGAGGGTGCGCAGGTAGCCAAGCATCGCGCCGAGGGTCAGGCCGAAAGCGATCGTCAACGCGCTCTCGCCGACGGTATGCAGCAACAGCATGGGGTGCAGCGGCCAGTTCAACGAATCGCGCGAGAGCAGGTGAAGGCCCATCGTGACCAACACCATCCACACCGGGTACAGCAGCTGAACGGCCAGCGCCGTGCCCAGCTTGGTGAAGAACAGCTGGGCGCGGGTCAGCGGCAGGCCATCGAGAAAAGTCAGCGTGCCTTCGTCCTGCTCGCGCACCAGCAGGCCCGTGCCGATCGCGAACGCGAGGATGAGCTGGATGATCAGCGACTCCTCGCCGAAGGCCTGCTTGCCGAGGGCGAGCGGGTTTTGATCCGTCTGCTCGATGAGCGTGTCGAAGAGGTCGACCCCGATGAGCAGCACCGTCAGCGCGAGGAAGGGCCGAAGGCCGCGCAGCTCTTTGCGGATGAGGGCGAACCTCACTGAAGTTCCTGCCGCTGGGCCCCGAGCCGCACGGTGCATTCGAGCGCGGGCTCTTCGGCTTCGAAGGCCGAGAAGAGCAGGGTGCCGCGCGGAAACACCTGGGGCAACACGCCGCTGCCCTGCGTCGAGAAGCTCGACAGCGCCGGCTCGGCCCCGGCCCACGGGCCCAGCGTCGCGTAGCGAACGGTGTAGTCGACGGGGTCGCCGCCCTCGCTGCTCAGCGCGTGGTGAACCTCGATGCCCGAGCCGCGGCCCACGGTCTCGAGCTTCACCTGCGGCGTGAGCTTCTGGCGGCGCGCAAGCGGCTCGGCGAAGGCAACCCGATCTGCCGAGACGCGTTCTTCGAAGCCCGCCGCCACCCGGTCGAGGTCGACCGCGAGGTCTTTTCGAAACAGCGTCGCGCGGAAGTCCTGACCAGGCCGTTCGCCGCCCAGCGTCGTTCTGGCGAGCGCCTGAAAGCCAGCCGGGTCCAGCGCCTTCACCGCGTCGACGAGCCCGGCTTCCACGGCGCTGGCGAGACAGGGCCCGAGCTTTTCGCGCGTGGTGAGCCAGTCGCGCAGCGCCTCGCGCGTCACCGGGCCGGCCGCAGCGGCGCGAAGACGAAGCAGGGCGTTTGGCTCATCGCGCGCCACCCACTGCGTCGCAAGGCCCGCGCTGAACCAGCTGATGGGCTCGCGGCGCGAACGTTTGCGCGAGTACCAGGCGAGCACCTCTTCGAGCACCGAGGCGCGAAAGCGGCGGCCATCGAACCCGGCGCCCGCGAAGGCCGCCTTCATCACCACCCCGTCGGTGTCGTCGAGCTGGGCGCGAACGTAGGCCGCGGGGTCGAGGCTCGAGTCCGGCACGACGAACACGGGTGGCAGCTCGCGCAGGTCGAGCCACACGCGCAGCGATTCGAGGTCTTCGGCCAGCGCGGTGCCGACGGCTTTCGCGGCTTCAGGCGGGTCGTCTTTGTCCGACGTCGCGATGCCGACGAACGTCGAGCCGGCGGTGGTGCGCGTGGCCGCTGCGAGATCGAAGGGCGGCCGCTGCCTGCGTTCTTGAACGGTCGACTCGACCACGGTGATGACCAGCGCGAGGCCGCCGAAGAACACCTTCTCGCGGTAGCTCATCTTTCGCGCGAGGTTTGCGGCCAGGCCTCCTTCTTGCGAGAGGCCGAGCACGAAGGCGACCGACAGACAGAGAACGGCGAGCGCCGTCATCGACACCACGTCGAACCACGGGACGACGATGCGCTCGAAGGCCATGCGCTGGTCGATCAATCGAAACAGCGGGATGTCGTCCGAGCTCTGCTTTCTCGCCACCACGCCCATCAAATAGAAGACGGCCACCCAGAAGACGTAGCGGTAGCGGCCGAGCATCGCGGCGAGAAAGCCGAGCGCGTGAAAGGTGAGCAGAAAGACGCCGCTGCGCAGCGACAGGATGACGAGGTAGCGCGCGGTGACAGGCTCGCGGCCCTGCGCCAGAATCACGCAGAGCGCGAGCAGCAAGACCACGGGCAGCAGCACCGTCGCGAAACCCAGCAGCAGCTTCACGGTGAGAATGCGCACGCGGGACACGGGCAGCGTCTCGAGGAACAGCTGGGTGCGGCCCGAGTACTCGCGCACGACGAGCCGGCTGTTGGCGACGAGGGCGCCCAGGGCTCCCATCGCGAGGGTGAACTTCTGCAGCGCGGTGAAGACGCTGCCGCCGTCGCGCGCATCCGCGAGCAGGCCGAGAATGGTCAGCGCGTGAAGAGCCATCAGCGCGACGAAGAGCCAGAAATGTTCGCGCAGCTCTTTGCGAATCAGCGCGAGCGTCACGCGGGCGGTCTCACCGCGTCGGTGCGCGCAAAGGCGAGAAACGCGTCTTCGAGGTCGACGGGGGCGGCAGCGACCCCTTCGGGCCACGCCGTCTGTTCCCACAGCGCGGGCTCTGCCTGCACGACGTCGGCGCGAATGGCGGTGAAGCCTTCAGGAAGAACGAAGGGCCCCGACAGCCGCCGCAGGGTCGAGAGCAGCTGTGCAATCTCACCCTCGAACCGCATCTTGCCGGCCTGGATGATGCCGACGCGGTGCGCGACCTGCTGCACTTCGTCGACGATGTGAGACGAGAAGAAGGCGGTGGTGCCGCGCTCTTTGACGACGTGCACCAGCAGCTCGTTGAACTCGGCGCGCGCGACGGGGTCGAGGCCTGCGGTCGGCTCGTCCAGCAGCACCAGTGCGGGATGCGGAGCGAACGCCAGCGCCAGCCCCAGCTTCGACTTCGTGCCGCCCGACAGCTCGGAAGCGCGCCTGTCGGCCGGGACGTCGAGCAACGTCAGCAGCCTCAGGTACTCGGGCGCGTCCCACGTCGGGTAGAAGCCGCTGACGAACTTGCCCAGCTCGAGCGCCGTCATCCACGGGTAGAAGTTCTGTTCCTGCGAGACGTAGCCGATGCGCCGCTTCAGCGGCACGGTGACCTTCTTCACGCGTTCGCCCAGGAGCTCGATGTCGCCCGAGTCTGCGTGAAGGATTCCCATCAGCAGCTTGAGCGTCGTCGTCTTGCCCGCTCCGTTTCGGCCGAGGAAGCCGTAGACCTCGCCCGCGCGAACTTCCAGCGACAGGCCGTCGAGCGCCTGCAACTTTCCGAATCGCCGGCGCAGGCCGGTGAGACGAATCGCCGGCGTCATCGCGGCGGAAGCAGGCCCTTCTCGGTCAGCAGCGCCTCGACGGCTTTCAGGATTGTCGCGGTCTTCGACTGATTCATTCGCGCGGACTCGAGCTTGGCGAGCTCTTGCTGGGTGAAGGCCGTGCCGGAAGATTTGCGCAGCGATTCCTGCGTCGCGGCCTTCGGCTTCGGCGACGGCGCCATGTCGACCTTGAACTTGATGTCGTCGTCGGTCGAGACGTCGCGGGTGACGGCCTTGCGCGCGCGGTTGCTGACGACCTTCGGTTCCTGGTTCCGGTAGTGGCGAAGAATCGCGTGACGAATCGAAGTTTCGCTGGCGAGCAGCGGCTGCACGCGAACGCCGGCGCGTGCCTTCACGGCGTCGATGACGTCGAGCTCGGAAGGGTCGACGACGGCCAGCGCCA
>JAYUXE010000516.1:0-4698 GCA_043753165.1 Archangiaceae bacterium
CGGGCGGCGGCGTCGGCACGGGCGGCGGCGTCGGCACGGGCGGCGGCGTCGGCACGGGCGGCGGCGTCGGCACGGGGACTCCGTACGTCTACGTGGGCAGCGCGAACGGCATCGTGTCCGTCTACACGTTGAACCTGGCGACGGGCGCCCTGGCAGATGCGGGCTTCATCAACGCGGGCCCCAATCCGTCTTTCCTCGCGGTGGATCCCCAGAAGCGAAACCTCTACGCAGTGAACGAAGGCGGCGGCGGCAACAGTGCGATCGCAGCGTTCAAGATCAACCCAGCAAACGGGCAGCTGACCTTCGTCAACTCGCAGCCGTCGCAGGGCAACGGACCCGCGCACGTTTCTGTAGACCAGACGGGCCGGTGGGTGATGGCCGCGAACTACGGGGGCGGCACGGTCGCCCTTTTTCCCGCGCGGCCTGACGGTGGCATCGGAGCGGCCTCCGACACCGACGCCCCCGGCCCCAATGCGCACCTCATCCTCACCGACCCCAGCAACAAGTTCGTGCTGGTGCCGACGCTCGGCAACGACCGCGTGAACCAGTACCTCTTCAACGCAGACGCTGGCACCCTGACCAACAACGCGGTGCCCTTCTTCTCGACTGCCGCCAACGCCGGCCCCCGCCACCTCGCGTTCCACCCCAACGGCAAGTTCGTGTACCTGATCAACGAGAAGGCGAGCACGCTGCAGGCGTTGGCGTTCGACGACACGACGGGCCGGCTCACGGCGCTGCAGACGGTGTCGACGCTGCCGGTGGGCTTCTCGGGCAACAACACCACTGCCGAAGTCTACGTTCACCCCAGCGGCCGCTTCGTCTACGGCAGTAACCGCGGGCACGATTCGATCGTCGCCTTCGCGCTGAACCAGACGACGGGGACGCTGACGTTGCTCGGCCACACCCCGACGGGCGGCAGCACCCCGCGGAGCTTCGGCATCGAACCGGGCGGCACCCTGCTGCTGGCGGCGAACCAGGGCTCGGGCAACGTCACCAGCTTCCGCATCGACGTCGACGCGGGCACCTTGAGCGCGCTGGGCCAGACCAAGAACGTCAACAGCCCCGCGTTCGTCGGCGTCGTCTACCTGCCGTAACCCGATGCGCGTCGGCATCTTCGGCTCGGACCAGGACCCTCAGTGCCATGCCGTCGCGCGGGCGCTGAAAGAACAGGGCGCCGACAACATCCTCATCCGGCACGACGCGCTCGATCAGGGCATGCCGCTGTCGATCGTCGACGGCCGCCATGTCTACCGGGGCGTCGACGTCGAAGACATTCGCGCCTTCTACCTGCGCAGCGTGCCGGCGCCGTACGCCCCAGCGATGGAGAGGGACGGTGCGCTGGTGCTCTACGACGACTGGTTCGAGCGGTACATGCACCAGCGTGAACGCGCGAGCTTCTACGTCGCGTGGCTGCTGGCGCTGCATGAGCGTGGCTGCAAGCTCATCAACCCGCCTCACGCGGCCAGCGTGCTGCAGTACAAACCGTTTCAGCTGCACGTGTTGCGGACGCTGGGTGCGCAGGTGCCGCGGACGCTGATCAGCAATGATCCCAAAGCCGTGCGCGCGTTTCTCGCCGAGGTGAAAGACGTCATCTTCAAGCCGCTGATGGGTGGAGCGATCACCCGGCCCCTGAACGACGAGACCCTGGCCGAGCTGCCGAACGTTGTGGCCTCGCCCGTCATCTTCCAGCAGCGCATCGAAGGCGACGACCTGCGCGTGATGCTGGTCGGCGACGAGATCGTCTCGTGCGTGGCGATCGAGACGCCGCAGCAGCACCTCGACTTCCGCGACGACCCGGCCTACTCGGGCGGCGCCGCGACCTACCGCGAGGTGAAGCTGCCCGCGAAAGTGAAAGCGTTTTGCCGCAAGGCCGCGCGCGCGTGCGGGCTCGACTTCGCGGGCATCGACATCAAGCACGAGCCCGGCAGCGACGACTGGGTCTTCCTCGAGCTCAACAGCTCGCCCATCTACCTCGACGTCGAACGCAAGTTGGGCCACTCCATCTCGGCCGCGATCGCGAAGCGGCTGATCAGTGGCTCAACTTCACGCCGCCGATGATGGTCCGCGGAGCGTTCGGCCTCGCTCCGAATGGGCGGCGCGACACGATGCTGTGGCTGTCCATCGCGTTGTGCACGTCGCCGTACAGCTGCACGTGGTCGTTGATCTGAAAGGCGAGGTGCAGGTCGAGCACCGTTTGAACGTCGGTCGCCCCGCCCTCTTTGTAATCGCCGCTGCCTGCGTACTCACGCATGCGATCGACGAAGTTGAACTGGGCGTGAAGCCCGAAGCGCCCAGCCTCGACCCCCGCCGACACGTTCAGCTGGTGCAGCGGCACATACGGCAGCTGATCGCCCGCGGTGACATCGCCGAGCTGAGGATCCGCCGACTTGAAGCTCTCGAGCAGCTGCGTCTTCGTCAGCGTGTAGGCCGACGACATCGGGAACCGCAGGCCGCCGAGGCGCCACGTCTTTTCGGCGTACGCCTCGAGCCCGAAGATCTGCGCGCGGCCTGCGTCGAACTGCCTGTCGATGTTCTCGTTCACGCAGCCACTGCTGAACGTGCACGTGTCGGTGAGGTTCTCGTAGTTGTTGAAGAAGCCAATCACCTCGAGGCGTTCCTGCACCCGGTTCCAGCGCACGCCAGCTTCGCTGTTCACCGACGACTCGGGCTTCTTTCCCGGCTCACCCGGTGACGGCGGCGAGAAGCCGCGGTACGCGCCCGCGAAGAGCCCCAGCTGCTGCGTGATCGCCCAGTGCGCACCCAGGCCCGGAAGCACGACCTCGGCCGAGCCGCGCGAGAACTTGCCCGTCTTCCTGTCCTTCGATTCCGAACGGATGATCTCGACGCGCACCCCGGGCGTCAGCGTCACCGGGCCGATGGCGATCGCATCGTTTGCGTGCAGCGCGACGGCGTGCGTGGCGTCGCGGTTGCTCAAGATGACTTCCGTCGCGCGGTTCGCCGAGACGAGCTGGCCCGACCGCATCAGATAGGCGTCTTCGCTGTGCGTCCGATCGGCTGAGTCGAAGTGGTAGCGGCCCTGCACCTCGAGCGCGTGCTTCAGGGAGCCCGTCTTGAACGACGTGCGCGCGGTGGTCTGCAGGCCCTGCGAGACGAAGCCGCGACGGTTCGGGCCGATGCGAAGCGTCTCGCCCTGACTCGACGAGTCCTGCTGGCCCGTGAGCACTGCATAGAAGATCGAGTTGCGAGCGGTGGTCGGCGCCTGCAGCACGTCGAACAGCGCGGCTCCTTCGAAGCGGTTCACCTTGCGCCAGGTGCGATCGAAGTCGTGCCGGTAGAGGACGGTGGTCAGCGCGACCGGCCCGAGCTCGACGCGGTGCGAGGCCTCGATCTGGGTGCGGAACCATTCCATGCGATCGAGCCGGGTCGCCCCGTAACGGCGCAGAGGGTTCTCGCGAAAGTCTGCGTCGGTGAGGCCCAGGTACGTCTCGTTCGACACTTCGGTCGAGAAGCCGATTTTCAACCCGACCGTGTGCGCGCGTCCGCCCAGGTCGAACACGTGGCGGACCTTGCCCATCCATTCTGTGCGCGTGAAGCCCGTGTCGCCGCCGCCGTCGAGCTGCTTGAAGCCGCTGCTGCGAACCAGAATGCCTTCGAGCAGAAAGGAAGTCTTCGCGTCGCCGCCGCCGACCCACGCGTGCGTTTTCCCATGCCAGTGCTCGCCGATCGCCAGGTCGGCTCCCGCGGTGAAGCCGGAAGGGGCGTCGCGGGTGACGAGGTCCACGGCTCCACCGATGGTGTGCGGGCCGTACATGATCGCGCCCGGGCCCTTCACCACCCGAACCGTTTCCATTCGCGTGATCAGCGGGAAGTAGTACGCGGCGGGCGCCGAGTACGGAGCCGGCCCCAGCAACACGCCGTCTTCCATCAACGTGATCTTCTTGCTGCGATCCGAGTTTGCCCCACGCAGCCCGATGTTCGGCCGCAGCCCGAAGCCGTCTTCGCCCCGCACGTAGACGCCCGGCACGGCCTGCAGCACCGCGCCCGGATCATCGAGCTCGAAGCGGTTCAGCTTCGACGACTTGATCGTGTGAACCGAGCCAGCCGTGCGTTCTTCCGAGGTGCCGACCACCACGGACTCGAGCACCACCCCGGCATCTTCCTGCGCAGCGGCTGGCCAGGCTGTGAGCAACAGCAGCAGCCCAGCCGCGAATCCCTTCGGCATCGCGAGCTCAGTGGTCCGCGTTGCCGGCGATGACGATCTTGCCGTCTGACTGGATGACCACCGCGCGTGCCGTCTCGTCGGTCTTGCCGACGCTGACGTTGATGCTGGCGATGCCCGCGGTTCCAAACGAGTTATCGCGCGTTCCATCGGGGTTGAAGCGCGCAACGACCATCTTCGCGTCGCCATTCTCGACCACGAATCCTGCGGCGACAGCCTTCCCGGTCGAGTCGACTGCCACATTCCAGAAACGATCGTTGGTGGTGGCAGACGTCGGAACCGCCTGCGCGAACTCCGCCGCAGCGCCCGGCGCCACCGGCAACAACAACAGCAGCGAATCGTCGTTGCCGCCCGCCCCGGCGCGGTAGCCGACGGCCGCGACCACCGAGCCCGTCGGCGACACCGCGGCCCCGTACCAGGCCTCGTCGGGGCGGGTGAAATCCCAGGTCTTGTAGCCCGTGGCGTTGAACGTCGTGTCGAGCGCGCCATTCGCGGTCAGCATCGTGGCGAGGGCGTCG
>JAYUXE010000517.1:0-4698 GCA_043753165.1 Archangiaceae bacterium
CTCCGCGCATTGCCCAGGTGCAGCCGCCCCGACGGGCTCGGCGCGAAACGCTGCCGCACGACGACCGCCTACTTCTTCTTCAGCGGGGCGCGGGACTTCTGTTCCAGCGGCTTGCGCGAGCCGTCGTCCTTCGTCGACTCGGTCGGCTCGACCGCATCGAGCGCAATCTCTTTGCCCGGCTGCACGCCGTACTTCGCCTCGGCGAGCTTGGTGCCGTTCGGGGCTGGACCGCTGACCACCGCCGCCGGCAACTTCACTGCGTCGCCAACCTTCGCGCCCTTCGCCGTCAGCGTGCCCGCGAGGTTGTAGAACTCCATGCCCGCAGACAGCAGCTCGCCGTCGAAGCTCGTGCGCTGCAGGCGGCGAACTTCGTTGGCCGACGCGACGTAGAGAAAGGAATCGAGCGAGAGCCCCTTGCCGTCTTTGCTCAGCGCCCCGAAGAGCAGCATGTCGGCCGACAGCGCCGCGGCGTGTTCCTTCGCGGCCGCGAGAAGCTCGGCGTCGACTTTGTTCTGCGCCAGCTGCGCGAGCAGCCGCGACTCGGGGTCCTTCGTGGTCGACGTGCCCGTCACCTTCGCCGGCTTGCCGTTCACCACCTCGACCACACCACCGACCGTCTCACCATTCGCGAGCGCGACCTTCCAGAAGTGCAGACCCGCCGGCACGTCCTTCACCTGCAAGGGCGAGCCGCCCAGGGGAATGCCGTCGACGAAGACGGCTCCACCGGCGGGGCTCGACTCGACGGCGAGCGTGTTCTTCGAAGCCGCCTTCACGCCCTTGCGGGTGTCGGTGACGACGCGCGAGAACATCGGCGACGTCGCAGCCAGCGGAAGCTCACGGTCGGGCGACAGCGAGAGCGCGGTCATCAACGACTTGAGGCCGTCTTCATCGCGGCCCGTGTTGTACTGAACGGCGCTGAGCAGCGCGTACGCGTCGACGACTTCGGCGATGTCGGTGACGCCCGGGGCCTGCTGGCGATACGCGGCGACGGCCTTGCCCAGCGACTCGTCGGCGAGGCGGAACTTCCGTTTTTTCCGCAGGTCGTTGGCTTCTTCGACGTGCTTGCGCGCCTGCGCGAGACCTTCGGCAAACGGGTCGGCGGCGTTGGCCTTGCGCGTGTCGAGCAGCTGCACGGCCTCGACGCCCTTGAACTCGGTGGTGAGCATGCCGGCCGCCTTCGGGCCCGTGCGCTGGGGAATGTCACCGCCCAGGGCCGCAAACGGCAGAATCGCGAGCTTCGGAGCGTTGCTGGTGGGCGCTGCTGCAGCGGCCGGCGCCTCAACCGCGGGGGCCGGAGCGACGACCGCCGCCGGGGCCGCTTCTTTCTTCGGCGGCTCCTTCTTCGGAGCAGCGGCGAGGGACAGCGACGAAATGAAGACCAGCGCGGAAACGAGCACTCTCATGGGCCGGCGCACATAACATGACTCACTCACCATGCGCTTCCTCCACTGCTCGGACATTCACGTCGTTGGGAACTACCAGCGCCCATCCGTCTTCGAGTTGGGGTGGCGGCGCATGCCTGCCCTCGCCGAGCTCAAACTGCGCGGCCGGGCCCGGTATTTCGCGGATTCCCCGAAGACGATTCGGACCATCGTCGAGGATTTCGGTCGGCACCGGGCGGATCACCTCATCGTCTCGGGCGACCTGACGGGCTACGCGCTCGAGGAAGAATTCGAAGAAGCGCAGCAGGCCCTGGGGCCAATCACGAAAGACAAGCGGCGCTGCACCATCGTGCCCGGTAACCACGACACCTACACGCCGGGCGCGCTGGCAGACCATCGGTTCGAACGGCGCTTCGGACACCTGCTGGAAAGCGACCTGCCGGCGTTCACGCGCGAGGGGCCGTATCCGTTCGTGCGGTTGCTGGATGACCAGGTCGCCGTCATCGGACTCTTGTCCGCGCGCGTTCCGCTGGTGCCGGGCTTCTCGTTCGGCGTCATCGGCAAGCGGCAGCTGGAAGGGCTCGAGCTGCTGATTCAACAGCCCGAGCTCAAAGACCGCGCCGTGCTGGTGGTGGTGCACCACGCGCCGCTGACGAAAGACGGAAAGGCCGACAAGCCGCTGCACGGGCTGGTCGACGCGAAGCGGTTGTTCGAGTTGGTGCGGGGCGAACGGTTCGCGGTGCTGCACGGCCACATTCACCGGCGCTACCACCACCCGGCATCGCCGACGCGGCCGCACGTGTTCGGTGCCGGCAGCAGCACGCAGCGGGGCAACGAGGGCTACTGGTTGATCGACGTGCGCGACGGGAAGTTCGTCGGCAGTGAGATGCGACGGCCAGGGTCTTGAGGGTCCGCGCTACATCAACCCGTCGCACTCGGCGGGCTTCGGCGAACCACACGGGGCTTTGAGCAGGGCACGGGCGCAGGCAGCCTGCTTGTCGGCGCGTTCTTTCGTGACGGCGGTCGCCTTGCTGGTGCTGTTGCACTGTTTGCTGGCGGCCATGCAGCGATCTTTCGCATCTTTCGCGCAGCTGGACGCGTGACACTGGGCGCCGGCCCACAGGTCGCAGAGCCAGCGTTCCGAATACGACTCGGGCTTCGTACCGGAAGAAGTCATCAGGAGAGCTGCGGCGATGGTCGCGATCATCATGGCGCGCCCATTGTAGCCTGATCCGCCGCCGCCTCTATTTTCGAGATGGTTCTGATAGAAATCGCCACCGATGGAATCTGGCGACCTGTCCTACGAAGAGCTGAAGCACCTGCGCAACGTCAGCCGCACAGTTGACGACATCCTCGAAGAGTCCCTGAAGAACCGGGAAAACCTCGAGCAGACCTTCAAGCGCCTCTTCCCCGAGCTGATCCGCCTCACCGGTGCCAACGGCATCGCGATCACGAGCCTCGACGAAGAGCTGACGGTGCAGACCTGGCACCACGGCGATTTCGGGGGCACGTTTCCGGGCACGCTGCTGGAAGCAAACCACTGGGGCACGCGGAAGGCGGCGAACGGGACGCTGGTCTCGCAGGCGCTGGACATCGTCGGCACCAAGATTGGAGCGATTGGTCTGTACTACGCGGGTGATCAGACGGGCGTCGACCGTTCGGCCCCGCTGCGCCGCCTGCTCGAGACGATCGCCGAAGAGCTCGACACGGTGCTCGCGTCGATTCAGACCGCTTCTGAAAAACAGCAGGTGCTCGTCACCATCAACCACTTCCTCTCGAACCGCGTGTTCGAGGTGGGCATGGATCAAGCGGTGCGGGCGCTGTGCGAGAAGGTGAAGCTGCCGGGCTTCATGCTGATGTACCGCGACGCGGTCGAGTCGGGGGCGATGCACTACCGCATGTACAAGTACGGCCAGCTCGAGCACGCGAGCAACGGCATCCGTTCGCAGAAGGTCGATGACGCGATTCGAATGTTCGGCCCGCAGCTGATCCACGCGCACGATCGCCGGCTGCGCGAAGTGTTGGGCAGCCAGCGTGCGGTCGAAGCGGTGTTGATTTCCGGAGTCGGCGACACGAACGCCCTCGGGAAGATCATGATCTGGTCGGGCAGCGAAGGCTTCAGCGCGTACACGATGGATCTGATTCGCCTGCTCGCGTCGACGCTGTCGCAGCGGCTGCTCGACTACAACCGCGAACGCATTCACCTCTCGCAGTTCTTCGCTGGCAGGTGCATCGACGAGCTCTTGCGCGACCCCGACTACGAACGCCGGTACCTGACGCCGCGCGACGAGGAAGTCGGAATTCTGTTCGCCGACATCAACGGCTTCACGCGCATCTGCGAGACGGTGCTCGAACGGCCCGAACGCATCGGCAAGTTCGTCGACGACTGGTCAGAAGAAGCGGTCGGCATCCTGCATCGGCACAACGGCGTGTTCGACAAGATGGTCGGCGACTGCGTCATCGGCTTGTTCGGCCCGCCCTTCTTCAAGTCGTCACCCGGCGAACGCGCGCGCGATGCGGTGCGGGCGGCGCTCGAGATTCAGGCGTTCACCGCCGACAAGATGTCGGCGCACCCCGAGATTTCGCGGCTGAGCGAAATTCTGAAGTTGCCGGGGCTGGGCGTGGCGATCGGGGTGAACCTCGCTCAGACGTTCTGCGGGCTGTTCGGCCCGAACCGCCAGTACACGGGGTTCTCGACGGGCATGAACCAGACGGCGCGGCTGCAGTCGCTGGGCGCCTTCCGCGAAACGCTGGTGATGGAATCGGCCAAGCTCGCCCTCGAGACCATGCCCGACGATGCGGCCCTGCGCGCGCTGAAGTACGGCCCGCTGACCGAGACGCCGGTGAAGAACGTCGGCAACCCGCTGCGGCACTTCAAGCTCGTCTAGCGCCTTTGGCTACGGGTAGTGAAACAGCTTTCGCAGGCCGAGCCCCACGCAGAAGCTGGCGCCGTTGGCGATGATTGCCTGGGTGATGAGGAACGCGATCGCCCAGCGCGTCATCCTCGTTTCCCCTCGGCCAGCCACAGCGCCGCGACGGCGAGCTCGAGGTAGCCGTGAAAGCCGGCGAGGCGCAGGTAACCGTCGCGCGCGGCCGATAAATCGAACGCGCCCCACACCGCGATGCCGAGCGCGGCCGCTGCCGTGATTCCCAGCGCGACGATTCCGAAGTCTGCGCGCAGCGCTTCGAAGGACGCCGCGAACGTGCGGGGCGCCGAACGGGTTCGATCGTCCTCGGGTACCAGCCGCAGCCAGACGAGGTAGTGCACCGCCTGCAGGAAGACGAACGCCACCAGCAGGCGGAACGCGAAGACGGG
>JAYUXE010000518.1:0-1897 GCA_043753165.1 Archangiaceae bacterium
GGGTGAGCCGCTGGCGCAGGACCTCGAGGCGATCTTCCTTCAGCGCGCCGAACGTGGAATCGAGCGCGGCATCTGCGAACGGTCGCTGCTGGGCCTGCAGGAAATTGCCGCGGATCCAAGCCGCAACGAGCGCGCGGAGAAGGCGCGGATTCTGCGGGCGCGTTGCTACGACTCGCGCGTGCGGCCTGACCTTTCTGACATCGAGTACCGGCGGTATCTCGAGAGCTGGCCGAAGGGGAAGTTCGCCGACGAGGCCCGCGCCGCCATCACCGAGTAGCGCTTACGTCTTCGGCGGCACCGGCTGCCCCGGCCACGCGAGCACCTGCACCGTCGTCTTGTCATCGAGCGCGAGCCCATCACCGCGCGGCTCGGTCGCATCGACCTTGATCACGGCCCCGCGCGGCAGCGGCTTCAAGAACACCTTGTTGGCCTCGGTCTGGTGTCTTTCCTGCATCGCGAGCCCGACGCGGCCTTCCGGCCCGCAGCCCATGAAGCGCAGGCGTCCTTTCCCTTCCAGCGGCTCTGACACGATGCGGAACAACCGCCCGTCGGGCGGCTCGGCCCACGCCTCACCCTTCGGCGCCATCGCGAGGTAGCTCATCTTCAGCGAGTCTTTGTGGATGCCCGCGAGCCGCGCGATGCCTTCGACGGTCGGCGGCATTCGCCACTCGCGTTCGGCGTGACACCAGTCGGATTCCTTCAAGAGGGCGGGGCAGTTTCCTCGAAACAAACAGGGCGCCCGCACCGCGTAGCCGCGCGCCACGAGCACATCGCGCAGCTGCAGCAACGCCCGTGACGTGTCGCGCAGCGCGGGCTCGAGAATCAGCAGGCTGCCGCGCGGCTTCACCTTTGCCAGCACGGCTTCCGCCAGATTTGCGCGCTTCTCGATGAAGTCCTTCGAGTCGTTGAACAGCTCGTTGATGACGTGCCCCATCAACACCAGGTCGAAGTTGCCGTCGGGCAGGGGCCGTTCAGGGCTCCACTCGCGCGTGGCGATCGGCTCGGTCGCCTCGGTCGCCAGCGTCTTCGCCAAATCGAGAGCGGCCTTGCTGCGATCGGCCGACGTCACCGCCGCCGCACCCGCGTCGAGCGCCGCGAACGACATCGGCCCCGGCCCGCTTCCCAGGTCCAGCACCTCGCGCGGCCGCGGCAATTCGCCCAGCGCCTGCCGCGCCTGCGCGTAGCTCACCGGCCAGTAGAAGAGCAGGTACGCACCCAGCAGCGCCGGGTCGTCCATGTACTTCGCTCCGGCCAGCTGCCGGTCGCGCGTCAGGCCCAGCGACAAGGTGCGCACGCCCTGCGCCACCTGCTTCAGCTCGTGCGGCTTCAGCGTGCCGTCGTCGTCTTCCTCATCGTCGTAACGATTCGGCTTCTTCTGCTGGCCTTTGCTGCCGCGGGCGCGCCACACCTTTACGAGCAGCGGCATCCAGCGGGCGAGGTCCTTATGGTAGTCGCTCGACATTGAGGGTGGGCCGATGATCATCGAAGTCAAAGCGTTGAAGAAGCATTACCGCGTGCACAAACGCGCTCCCGGGCTCGCAGCGGCCCTGAAGTCGCTGTTTCACCGCGAGCACACGACCGTCAAAGCCGTCGACGGCATCTCTTTTTCCATCGCAGCGGGTGAACGGGTGGGGTTCCTCGGCCCCAACGGCGCGGGAAAGACGACCACGCTCAAGGTGCTCTCGGGCCTGCTCTACCCCAGCGAAGGCGAAGTGCGCGTCGACGGCCACACGCCGCAGAAGCGCGAGGTCGAGTTCCTCAAGAAGATCATGTTGGTGATGGGCCAGAAGCAGCAGCTGCTGTGGGACCTGCCGCCGGCCGAGACGTTCGATCTCAACCGCGCCATCTACGAAGTGCCGCGCGACCAGTACCAGAAGCGCCTCAAAGAGCTCACCGA
>JAYUXE010000519.1:0-4696 GCA_043753165.1 Archangiaceae bacterium
GCTGGGCTCGCTGAGCCGGTAGATCTCTTTCGCTCCGAAAGCGGCCACGTAGAACGCGATCGCGGCGTTCGCGTCCTTCACGATCAGATACGGCGACAGTTCCTGGTGTGCCGGCGGCACGGCGTTCACGGTCGGCATTGGGGGCTCACTGGGGTAGACTTAGTTTCGTTACGCTACGTAACGTAAATGAAAAGACCCATCAAGCCCCGCGGGCGTCCGCGCAGTGAAGCCGCCCACACCGCCATCCTCGATGCCGCGCGCGCGCTGATGGAAGAAGGCGGCCCCGGGGCCGTGACGATGGAAGCCGTCGCCGCCCGCGCCGGGGTCGGCAAGCCCACCGTCTACCGCTGGTACCCCGACCGCCATGCCGTCGCGATGGCGGCGCTGATGGACTCGGAATCCGTCGGGCAGGCCGCGCGGGCGAAGAAGACGCCGCTCGAGGCGTTGCGGGCCCAGCTGAGGGCGATCGCGCGGCGATTCACGACGGCGACCGGTCGCCACGTGGCGTCGATGATTGCCGCGTCCGAAGCCGAGTCCGAGCTGTCGAAGATGTTCCGGAACCACTTCGTGCTCGCTCGACGGGCCGAAGGGCAGCAGCTGCTGGCGCAGGCGATCGCGGGCAAAGAAGTGCGCGGCGACCTGGATGTCGAGGTGGCGCTGGACCTGCTCTACGGGCCGCTGTTCTTCCGGCTGTTGATGGGCCACGCGCCGCTGACGGAAGGCTTTGTCGACCGCGTGCTGGACGACGCGCTGCAGGGGATGCGCGTCAGGGCGCCACGCACTCGCTGAGCCGCACCCGGCCTACGCCGTCGCCGAGAAAGCCCAGCTGGCGTGCGGCCGCTTCTGAGAGGTCGATGATGCGGTCTTTTACGAACGGGCCGCGGTCGTTGATTCGCACGTCGACCGTTGCTCCGCTGCTGATCAGCTCGACCTTCACGCACGTCCCGAACTTCAGCTTCCGGTGGGCGGCGGTGAATGCGTTCGGGTCGAACAGCTCGCCGTTGGCCGTCTTCTTTCCCGCGAACGCGCCGCCGTACCAGGACGCATTGCCTTCCCCGAGATCGTCGCCCTCGTCGGCCGCCGACGACGTCGTCTCGGTCTCGGGCGAAGGTTTCGGGGTCGTCTTGCAGCCGACGAGCAGCAGAAGCAGGCAGGCCAGGGCGATGCGCATCCCCACGTCGTAGCCCAGATGCGACGGGCGCCGCTTAATGTTGCGCTGCAACAATTATCGCTTCCGCTTCCCAATCGACCGCTTGAGCTCATCGACCTCACGCCGCAGCAGCTCGATGTCCGACGAGGCCTTTGGCGCTTTGCCCCGCCCGGTGAGCGCCTGCATCAAGCCACCTGCGAACGGGTTGAACGCGGCGAACGGGTTCATCGGCGTCAGCTGCTTTGCCTGAAGGTACAGCTGCAGCGCCGCGGTCATGTACTGCCCGAAGAAGTCGGCCAGCGCGTCGTCCCCAAGACGAATCAGCTGGTGCAGCAGCGCCGCGGGCAGCATTCGGCCACCGCCACGGTTGTCGACGATGATCTGCGTCAGCGTCACCGTCGTCAGGTCCGCGCCCGTCTTCGCATCGAGCACCGTCACCTCGGCCCCGCGCTGGATCCGTTCGGTCAGCTCACCAATCGTGATGTAGCGGCTCGCCTCGGTGTCGTAGAGCCGACGGTTCCCGTATTTCTTCACGATCATCCCGCGGACCCTGCCAGACGCGATGTTGCACCGCAACACACCCGCTTGACTCCAGCGACTCTGCTGGGGCATGCAGCCACCCGAAATGCTGCGACCGCACATCAATGCCCTTTTGATCAGCACTTTGGTGCTCGCCGGCTGCAGCGCGCGCGAGGTCGGCTGCCGCGTCGGTGCCGACTGCGCCAGCGGCGTCTGCCTCAGCGACGGCACCTGCACCTCGCCCATCGATGCGGGCGGGTCCGGCGGCGGAATGGGAATGGGCGGCGCCGGCGGCTCGGGCGGCTCAGGCGGAGGCGTGGGAACCGGTGGCGGGTCCGGAGGCGCAGGTGGCGGCCTCGGCCCGCTGTGCTCCCCCAACTTCGACGGCACCGTGACGCGCGCCGAGATGCCTCTGGGCGCCGGCCTTCACGCCACCTTCCGCGTCGCCACCAGCGCGACGTTCAACACCGCCGGCACGACCGCCGACGGCGGCACCACCTGGAACTTCGACGTCGCCCTCGCCAACGACAAGCAGGTGCTGCTCGAGACGCAGCCGCTCGCCGGCAAATGGTTCGAGAACAAGTTCGCCGGAGCGACCTACGCCGTCCCCCTTTCCTCCACCGACCCTTTGCTCGGCGTCTTCGAGGTCGCCAACGACGGCCTGCTGCTGCGCGGCGTCGTCTCGCCCACCGATTCGGCGTCCGCTACCGAGCTCACGTACACGCCGCCCGCGAAGTTCCTCGCCTTCCCGATGTCCAGCGGCACGTCGTGGACGACCACCTCGACCGTCTCGGGCCGGCTCAACGGCAGCTTCTGGACGCAGACCGAAAAGTACGAGTCTTCGGTCGACAAGTCGGGCGCCGCGCTGACGCCGTTCGCTGCGATGTCCGTGCTGCGCGTGAAGACCGTGCTCACCCGAACCATCGGCTTCGTGCCGACCATCACTCGCACGTACCTCTTCGTCGCCGAGTGCTTCGGCACCGTCGCGACCATCAACTCGACCGCGGGCGAAACCCAGGCCGAGTTCAGCTCGGCGGCCGAGGTCCGCAGGCTCAGCAAATGAAACGCGCGGCGCTGCTCGGCCTGCTGGCCTGCACCGGCTGCCTGTCTTTCCACCGCGGCGCGTTGCCCGGTGAGCCCCCCACCGCCACGTACGTCACCCTCGGCGACACCCGCGTCCGCTACGTCGACGTCGGCCAGGGCCCCGCGGTCGTTCTCATTCACGGCTTCGCGTCGAACCTCGAGAACTGGACCCCCGTCATCCCCGTGCTCGCGAAGAGCCACCGCGTCCTCGCGCTCGACTTGAAGGGCTTCGGGTGGACTGACAGACCCGAAGGCGACTACTCGCCGCACGCGCAGGCCCAGCTGGTCAGCGCGCTGATGAAAGAACGCGGCATCGAGAGCGCCGTCATCGTCGCGCACTCGTGGGGCTCGTCCGTCGCGCTCGACCTCGCGCTCACCGAGCCCGAGAAGGTCACCCGCCTCGCGCTGTACGACGCGTGGGTCTACGAGGAACAGCTTCCTTCGTTCTTCCACCTGTCGCGCGCCGCCGGCGTCGGTGAGCTTCTCTTCGGCCTCTTCTACGACCAGCGCCCCGATGAACGCATGGCGAACGCGTTCTTCGACCCGATGTTCGTGACGGAAGCGCAGGTGGAAGAAGTCGAGAAGGCGCTGCAGCGGCCGGGCACGCGCGCCGCTGCACTCGCTGCCGCGCGGGGGCAGCGCTACGCGAACATCCAGGCCGACTACAAACGCATCGACGTCCCCACGCTGCTGCTGTGGGGGCGCGACGACACGGTCACTCCGGTCGCGGTGGGTGAACGGCTCGCCAACGACCTTCCGCACGCGCGCCTCATCGTCTACCCGCGTTGCGGCCACTTCCCGATGCGCGAGGCAGCGACCGCGTCGACGGGCGACCTCGAGCGCTTCATTCTCGACACGATGCCGCACACCGTCGTGGTGCCCGTTCGATGAAGGCGCTCGTCCTGCTGGTGCTCGTCCCACTCACCGCGTTCGCCGCGGGGCTCGATGACCACGGCGAAGACCTGTTCACGCGCGAGAAGCTCGAGGTGAAGCTCGGCGGTTATTTCCGCGTCCGCAGCGAGCTGCTGAACAACCTCGATCTCGACCGTGGCCTCACCCCCTCGGGCCGCCCGCTGTACGCCGTGCCGCTGGGAAACCCGAACGCGCAGCTGCTCACCGGCATCGACACGCGGCTTCGCACCGACCTCGCGCTGTACGCGCCGTTCGCTGCAGCGGCAGTGAAGATTCAGGCGGACCTCGTCGACAACCTCGTGCTCGGCTCGACGCCGCTGCTCAGCCCCGGCACGGGCAACGCACCGACGCCCGCGACGTCTCCCGGGCAGCTGCCGACCACGCTCTTTCGCCTCAAGCGCGCGTACGGGGAAGCGTTGACGCCCATCGGGTACCTCGCGGCCGGCCGCATGGGGAACCACTGGGGCCTCGGCATCCTCTCGAACGGCGGCGATTGTCTCGACTGCGACAGCGGCGATGCGGCCGATCGCCTCGCGTTCGTCACCGCCATCGCGGGTCACCTCTGGGCCGTCGCGTACGACTTCAGTGCCGTCGGCCCGCTTTCCGAACGGCGCGATGGCCGTCGTTCTCTCGTGCTCGAGCCGTCGGCCGACGTGCGCACGGTGAGCTTCGCGGTGATGAACGTGCGCGCGGATGCGTCGAGGGAACGCCGGCGTCGGGCCGAGAAGGCGACGTTCGAGTACGGGCTCGTCGTCTCGCACCGCTGGCAGGACTTCGATGTTCCGGCCGCGTACCTCGCGACGACGACGCCGGTCGCCATCACTCCGGCGCAGGTGGTGCCACGCGGATTTCAGGGCACGGCGTTCGACGCGTGGCTGCGGCTGACGTGGCCGTCGGTGCGCCTCGAGGCAGAAGGCGCCGTGGTGCTCGCTCACATTACCCAGGCGTCGCTGATTCCGGGTGTGCTGCTGCGCGATTCTTTCTCGTCGCTGCAGTGGGCCGCGGCCGCCGAGCTCGAGGTTGGGCACCCCG
>JAYUXE010000520.1:0-4696 GCA_043753165.1 Archangiaceae bacterium
CGAAGGCTTCTTCAGCACCAGCTCGAACCTGAGCCTCAACCGCTGGCAGACCTTCGACCTCGACGGCGACGGTCTCGCCGAGCTCGTGCACACCGGAAACGTGGTCGGCGACGCCGTCTGGTCAGAAGCCGCCCAGCCCGCGCCGTACTGGAAGGTGTACGCCCCGCTTCACTGAACGCTGGCGCCGATCTTCTCACCCCGCGCGAGGCGCAACAGCACCTGGGCGAGATCGTCGCCGTGCGCGATGTGCTCGACCGCGTTGCGTGCGATGGCGGCGCCCGGCATGCCGAACACCACACACGTTTCCTGGCTCTGCGCGACCGTGCGGCCACCCGCGTTCTTGATCGCGAGCATGCCGTCGGCCCCGTCGGCTCCCATGCCGGTGAGGATCATGCCGACCGTGCGGCGGCCGTAGGCCTTCGCCGCAGACTCGAGCAGCATGCTGGCGCTGGGCACATGGCCGTCGCGCGGCTCACCCGCGATGATCGACACCTTCCCGCGCTGCGGCACCACGAGGTGCTTGTCCGGAGGAGCAATCAGCACCACGCCCGGCACCAGCGAATCGCCGTCCTGCGCGACCTTGATCTTCAGCTTCGAGCTCGCCGACAACCAGCCGGCCAGTGACTCGGCGAACGCCGCGTTGATGTGCTGGACGATCACGATCGGCGCCGGAAAATCGACCGGCAGATCCGACAGCAGGCGATGCACGACCTGCGGGCCACCCGTCGAGCTCGCGATCGCCACCACCCCAATCGCCGAGGTCGAGAACGCCACCGAGTCGGGCACCGCCGGGTGCGACGCGCTGGGCATCTTCCGCACGCCGCGCAGGTGGCGAATCACCCGCACCGAAGACAGCAGCTTCACTTCGCGCGCGAGGTTCCACGCTTCGGGGCCAGCGTCCAGCGCGGGCTTCACCTGCAATGCCAGGGCTCCGACTTCCAGCGCGCGGTGCGTGAGCTCGGGCGCCTGGTTTCGCGGGTCGGCCGTGAGCACGAGAATCGGGGTCGGAATCTCGCCCATGATCTTCTCGGTGGCGGTCAGCCCGTCCATCACGGGCATGTCGACGTCCATCGTGATCACCTGCGGCTTCAACGCGCGCGTCTTCTCGATCGCTTCCTGCCCGTTCGCCGCAGTCCCGATGATCTCGAGCGTCGGATCTTTGCTGAGCGCATCGACAATCAGCTGGCGGCACAACGGCGAGTCATCGACGACCAGCACCCCGACTTTCAGAGCCATGTTCCCCCAGTTAGGCCAACAAACGACTGACGACGTCAACCAGATCCTGCCGCACCAGGTCGCCCTTGGTGATGTAGCCGTCGGCACCCGCATCCATGCCTTTGCGGCGATCGGCTTCCGACCCGCGCGTCGTCACGATCACCACCGGCAACGTGTGCAGCGTCGGGTGGCTCTTCAGGCGCCGCGTGAGCTCGAGCCCATCGACCTTCGGCATCTCGAGATCCGTCACCACCATGTCGACGGCTTCGCGGCCCAGGCGTTCGATCGCTTCGGCGCCGTCGTGCGCATTCACGATCTCGTAGCCAACCGCCTCGAGCAGCGACGACAAGAGCTCTCGGGTCAACGGCGAATCGTCGACGACGAGGATCTTCCGCCGGCGCGTCACCTCGGTCTTTCGAAGCGTGGCGCTCAACCGCGAGGTGCGGCCGTGCGCGGTGGCGACGAGGTGGGCCGAAGAAAGGACGAGGGCGAGGCTGCCGTCGGCCAGAGGCGTCGCTCCGGAAAGGTGCGAGAAGCGCGACAGCATTCCCTTCAACGGAAACACCGCCTGTACGCGTTCTTCGAGCACGCGGTCGACGGCGATCGCTGCCGACTGCCCGCGCCCCTTCAACAGCAACACGAGCTCGCCCGTGCTGGCCGGACGTTCGGGGGCCGTGCCCAGAATCGAAGAGATCGACGCGAACGGCACGATCTCGGAATCGACGAACAGCGCCGCCCGCCCCGCGATCTCGCGCCGCTGACCTTCTTCCACCATCAGCGCGTGATCCACGTTCGACGCCTGCAGACACAGCCGTTCATCGCCGACCTCGACGAACAGCAACGGAGCGACCGTCAGCGAAATGGGGACGCGAAGCTCGAAGGTCGCTCCGCGGCCGGGGCTCGAAGTGACGGTGACCTCGCCGCCCAGCGCCACCATGCGCACGCGCACCACGTCGAGCCCCACCCCGCGCCCCGAGACGTCGGTGACTTCTTCCTTCGACGAGAAGCCCGCGAGAAAGATGAGATCCAGCGCGGCCTCGTCGGACAGCGTGCCGACCTGCGCGGCGTCGACCAGGCCCCTGCGCACCGCCACCTCGCGCAGCTTTCCCGGGTCGAGCCCGCGCCCGTCGTCTTCGACCTTCAGCAACAGCCGTTCACCCTCGCGCCGGGCATGAAGCGACAGGTGCGCGCGCGGCGACTTGCCGGTTTCGATGCGCGTCTGGCGATCTTCCACCCCGTGATCGAGCGCGTTGCGGACCAGGTGCATCAGCGGCTCGCGTAGCGACTCGAGCACCGAACGATCGATGCGGGTGTCTTCGCCTTCGACGTCGAGGTCGACTTCCTTGCCGAGCTCGCGCGACAGGTCTCGCACCATTCGCGGGTACGGCTCGAACAGCACGTGCAGCGGCAGCATGCGCAGAGCCTGGATCTCTTCCGACAGCTCGGTGAGATCGCGCAGCTCTTCGTTGGCGAGCAGCTTGCCTTCGCGCTGCAGCTCGGCGGCGGCGTCTTTCGACTTGCCCAGGCGGGTCGCGATCTCGGCCCCCAGCGGCCCCAGGTCTTCTGCCATGCGCTGTATCTGCTGCAGCTCGCGCGTCAGCTGCAGGCGGCGCAGGGCAGCGAGCTCTCTGCGGCGGCCGCGCGCGAGAAGGTTGGTCACCGCGGAAGTGAGCAGGTCCAGCGACCCCTGGCTGATGCGCACGCTCGCATCCACGCGCGCCGCAGCCGCCGGTTCCGATTCCACGTGAGCCACCGGTGCCGACGACGCCGGCGCCGGGGGTAGCTCGCCCTTCTCGGCCGCCACCCGCTGCTTGAGCCAGTCGAGCAGGCGGGGCAATTCAGGCGGCGCGCCAACGGAGGCTCCGGCGAGCACCGTCACCGCGTCCGACGCGACGAGCAGCGCATCCGTCGACGCGGGCGCCAGCTGATACCGGCCCGGCTGCGCGGCCCGCACGACTTCTTCCATCTCGTGCACCAGCGAGTTGATGTCGGCAAACCCCATCATCCGCGCTTCGCCCTTCAAGCCGTGAAGCTCGCGCAGCGCCGCCTTGCCGGCCTCGAGGTCAGGCTGCCCTTCCAGCTGCATCAGGTACCGGCCGATCTTCTCGAGCCGTTCGAGCACCAGCTCGCGGAACTGCTGCAACAGCTTTTCGCGCGGGGTCGCCACGGGCCCTCAGGTGTTCTTCCAGCGGCCGGTAAGAGACGAGAGGCTGCCCGAGAGCCCGACGAGCTCGTTGTTCGCGGTGCTCAGCTGGCGCGTGGCGGCGAGGCTCTGCTGGGTGATGCCGAGAATGTCGGCCATCGCTTCGGCGAGCTGGTCGGTGCCGCTTTGCTGCTGCTGGGTGGCGAGGGTGATCGCGCGAACGGCGCGGCTGGTTTCCTGCGCGAGGCGAACCACGTCGGTGAGCGCGCGGGTGACTTCGACTGCGAGCGTGGTGCCGCTGGCGGTCTGCTGCAGGCCGCTTTCCGTCGCTTCGACCGTGACGAACGTGGCCTCGCGGATCTCGGAGATCAGCTCTTCGATCTCGGTGGTGGATTCGAGCACGTTCTCGGCGAGGCGCCGCATCTCGGCTGCCACCAGCGTGAAGCTGCGGCCCACGTCGCCGGCCTTCGTGCCTTCGAGCTCGGCCGACAGCGCGAGCAGGTCGCTGCGGTCGGCGACGCCGGTGATGAATTCGACGATTTTCCCGATTTGCTGCACGCGGCGCTGAAGCCGGCTCACCGCGTCGGCGATCGAACGGTTGTCCTGGCGCATGCGCTCGACGGCCCGCACGAACTCTTCGGCGCTGGCCTGCCCGGCAAAAGCAGAGTCCAACGTCTTCTGCGAGATCTCGGAGACTTCGGTGGCGTTGACGGAGATCTGCCGGGCCGACTGCGCGAGCTCTTCGGTGGTGGCGCTGGTCTGGTTGAGGCTGGCCGCCTGGTCGGCCGCCAGGGCTTCGTAGCCTGCAGACGTGCCGACGAGGTTCTGGGTCGTCGACGCGATGCTCACTCCCGCGCGCGTCAGCTGGGCGAGCACGTCGTGCAGCTGGGCCTGCATCAGGCTGAAGGTGCTGGTCACCGCCCAGACCTCGTCGCTGGCGGCGAAGATCTTCGGCACGCGCAGCTCGCCCTCGGCCATGCGGTGCGCTTCTTCCGCGACGCGCCGCATCGGGTCGGCCATCACCGAGCCCGCCGCCCAGGCCGTGAGCAGCGCGGCGCCGAAGACCATCACGAAGAGCATCGCAAGCCGGCCGTAGACCTTGAACCGCTGTTCTTCGGCCAGCTGCAGCTGCTGCACGTGGTCGACGCGGGCATCGATCACCGCGTTCAAGCCCGCGCGCGCCTGCTGCCGCGACGCGTCGACCATCATCACCGACGGCAGAATCACCAGGGCCGCGGTGATCGCGACGAGGCGGGTACGCACCTGCATGCGCTGCGACGGCAGCACGCGAATCACGTCGGCCGCCGGCACGCCTTCCGCCATCGCTTCGACCAGCAC
>JAYUXE010000521.1:0-1895 GCA_043753165.1 Archangiaceae bacterium
CTCACCAGAGGCGTGGTTACACGGTGGCGGCGAACTGCTGTACGGCCTCGAGCACCTTGTCGGGCGTGGTCGGCTTGAGCAGCCAGGCGGCGACTCCCAGCGCCTGGGCCCGGGCGGCGAGGTTGTGAACGGCCGAGCAGAGCACCACGGGGATGTCTTTGATGCGGTCGGACTTCAGCTGTTCGTGCCGAAACTCGGCCCCGTCCATCTGCGGCATCATCAGGTCGAGAAAGATCAAGTCAGGCAAAGGTCCGCTTTCCAGTTTGCTCAGCGCCTCACTGCCGTTTCGCGCGGGCACCACATCGTACCCTCCGTCGTGAAGGATCTCGACCATGGCTTCAGCGATGTCTGGGTCGTCTTCGACGAGCAGGATTCTGGTGCGGGTCATGCGGCTCTCATTGTGGCTGCCGTGAGCGTTGCAACCAGTAATCCACCTGTACGAGCCCTAGAGACCGGTGCCCTGAATGAGGCGAAAGATCCCAGACGAGTCGAAACGGCTCGGTCGGCGCCGTGCAGTTCGAGGTCGATGGATGTTCTTGAGGTTCGCCGAGAAAGCCATCGTCACGCTCGGCTCGAGCAGATGCACCCCTCGAGATCGAGCCGTCGCGGCCGTCCTGACGCTGAGCCCGGCCCGCGAACGCGCGTCGGCGGTGAGCAAGCGGCGCTCGACGTTCGGCTCCGTGTGAACCCAGGAAAAAAGAATCAGCAGGTCGATTGGGCCCGGGCCGGTTCGACGGTAAGTGAACCCGCGCCCGCCGGAGCCATCCCATGCGTTTCCCGATTCGGAACAAAGCCCACAAACAAAGCGAAGCGGGCGAACTGCCCAGCGAGCAGTTGCTGACCGAGATGGGGCGGGTTCGACGAAGCGCTGGTGAAGGCCCGAGCGCAAAGGGCTCGCGGGTGAAGTTTATCGGCACGAAGACGTTCGACGGCCCGTTCACCGAGACCAGAGAGCGCGTCGCCGGTTTTTGGCTCTGGAGCGTCAAGTCGAAGGAGGAAGCGATCGCGTCGGTCGAGAAGTGCCCTGCTGGCGACGAGGCGGAGATCGAGCTTCGCCAGATCTTCGAAGCCGAAGGCTTCGGCGCCGCGCTGACGCCTGAGCTGCGCGCCCGGGAAGATCGGCTTCGCGCCCAGCTGAAGTGAAGCGCTTCGCCGGGCCAACGAGTCTTGCTGTGGGGCTCGTGCTCGGCGTGATCTTCCACGTCGACGTCAGCGACTTCGACCCCCGTGTGCGCCTGTTCCTCGGCGCCGCGGGCAACTCCACCGTCGTTCTGCACGGCGAAGCCGACGCCCTGCTCATCGACACCAAGTACCGGATGTTCGCCCACCGCGTGCACCAGTGCGTCGAACGCGACCTCGCCCGCGCCGTGCGCCGCGTCGTGCTCACCCACGCGCATCCCGATCACGCCGCAGCGCTCGGCCTCTACGAAAGTGCGACCACCGTGCTGGTTCACCCGAACACCCGCCGGCGCCTCGAGGACAAAGGCGTTCACGCGCCGTTCGTCGAAGTCGCCACCGAAACGAAACTGCTGCTCGACGGCGAAGAAGTGAGGGTGATCGCCACCTCCAGCGGCCACACCGACGGCGATCTCGTCGCGCTCTTCCCTGGCCGCCGCTTGCTCGTCGCAGGCGATCTCATCAACGACGATCTCGAGCCGTACTTCGACACGTCCTCCGGCGGCGACGTGCTCGCGCTCGCCCAGACGCTTCGCATGTTGATGGCGTTGGAGTTCGATTTCGTCGTCCCGGGCCACGGCGAAGTGATGCCTCGCGCCCGGGTCCAACGGCTGTCCGACTACCTCACCGCCCTCGAAGCCGGCGCGCGCGCCGCAAAGGCCGCTGGCAAAACCGAAGACCAGGCAGCGGCCGAGCTCACGCTGCCCGAGTACCCCCTG
>JAYUXE010000522.1:0-1893 GCA_043753165.1 Archangiaceae bacterium
GCGGTGAACGTCAGCGTTTCCAGCGGCACTTCGAGCCGGGCCATCCACGCGCCGGTGCGCTGAAACGTCGGGTCCGTCGGGTCCTTGCGGATGTTGAGCAGGTCGGTCGGGTTGTAGGCCTGGCCGCTGCCCCAGACGAGGCGCTTCTTCCCGACGAGCAGGTTGAGCTCGGGGATGAACTCGTGCAGCGCGTAGAGCTCGTTGATGGACACGAGCGGCCGGTTCGCGGCGGTGTCGTGGTCGGCGAGGAACCGTTCGTTGCCGTCTTTGTCGAGCGTGCGGAAGTTGCCCGCGCCCTGCGCGATGAGCGAGACGTCGGCGTAGACGAAGCTGCGTTCGCGGAAGCTGACCTTCAGCTGGCCGTTGAGCTCGGCGAGGCCTATGAGTTGGGGCTGGTCGTCGGTCGGAATGAGGCCGTGCACCTTCACGCGCGTGAAGCCGCCGCGCAGCGAGAGGTAGCCGTTCGCTTCGACGCGGTGAAGGAAGGACGCGGGCGCTTCGGGCTCGGGCGCGACGACAGGCTGGGTGCCCGGCTCGATCAGCGGCTCGATGCGACCGTCGCCCGCGGCTCCGGCATCTGGTTGCGCGGTGGCTGCTTGCGCCTCGTCCTGTGACGGCTCCTGCGCAGCGGCAGGAAGGGACGCGAGGCCGACGATGAGCAGCGAGCGAAGCATCGCGTTACTTGCCGAGGTCCGACTGGGTGAAGCGCTGGGCGGGGACTTCGACGTTGAGCTTGAGGCTCTTCATCACCATCTCGGACTTGCGGGCTTTGACGAGCTCGTTCTTCATCACGACCTTGCCGGGGCGCACGTAGCCCTTGTCGAACTCGCGGTGGTCGCTGAACTCGGCCGAGCGGATCATCTGGCCGCTGGTGCCGAAGTACTGGCCCTTCAGCGGCTGCAGGTCGGCCTTGCGCAGGTAGAGCTTGATGCTGTCGTACGCGGTGTCGGGGTTCCTGGCCTTGAGCACCAGCAGGT
Source organism: Archangiaceae bacterium (assembly GCA_043753165.1). Taxonomy (GTDB): domain Bacteria; phylum Myxococcota; class Myxococcia; order Myxococcales; family Myxococcaceae; genus JAGSPQ01. Next base: position 978 of record JAYUXE010000522.1, read on the forward strand.
ACGTGCCGTCGACGTCCGACTTGTCGAGCGTGCCGGTGTAGTCGGCCTGGTAGTTCACCCGCAGCACGTCGGCGTTGTTGAAGTCGCCGCCCTGGAAGTTGTCGCGGCTGGCGATGCGGGTCGCGCGCTTCAGGTTCGGCAAATAAATCCACATGCTCTCGCCGTTGCGCAGCATCTCCTGGCCTTTCACCGACGACGGGTTCGCGAACCAGAGGCGGAACTTGTCGTTGTCCTTCTTGAGGAACTTCATCTCGTAGCTGCGCACGCTGCCGTCTTCGCGCGTGGCGCTCATGGTCGTCTCGGCCTCGTAGGCGGCCGGCCCCATGATGCTGTCGTACTTCTTCAAGAGCTCATCCACCGTCGGTTCGGCCGCGAACGCAGGCAGCGCGAGCGCGGCGGTCATCAGCGCAATCAGTCTCATCGTCGTTTCCAAGTTAGCCATTGCGAAGGGCCTCGACAGGGTTGAGCCGGGACGCGCGCCGTGCCGGCAAGGCAGAAGCGATCAATGCGCCGAGCACCGCGACCACCACCGCGAGGCCCGTGTACGACCAGGGCGTGTGCGGCCGCAGCAGCGCGACCGAAGAAGTGCCAGGCATGTCGAGTGGGATGCCGACGGCGGCGATGAGATTCAAAGCGAGCTGCCCCACCGCGGCGCCGACGAAGCCGCCCATCAAACCGAGCAGCGCGGCCTCGAGCACGAACAGCTGCAGCACCTGGACGCGCTTCACGCCAACGGCGAGCAGCGTCCCAATCTCGCGCACCCGTTCGAACACGCTCATCAGCATCGTGTTTCCGATGACGGTGAGGGCGATGACGAAGAGCACGAAGGCGATCGCCGCCATGATGATGTCCTGCCGCGCGATGAGGTCGCGCACGAAGGTGTTGAGCTCTTGCCAGGTGTGGACTTCGAACTCGG
>JAYUXE010000523.1:0-4688 GCA_043753165.1 Archangiaceae bacterium
TGCAGCGAGAAGCCGCGGGCGTCGCGCACTTCGATGGGAATGACGACGCTGACGCGGGTCGCGCGCCGGCGCTCGAAGTCGTTCATGCCGACGACTGTACTGGATCAGTTCTAAATCGCAGCCAGGTAGCGGTGGATGCGCTTCACCGCCTCGACCGACGGGTTCTTGAACCGCATCCGCATGCCTCCGCTGGCGTCGTAGGGGCTTAACACTTCCGCGTCGAGCTTCAGCGGCGCCAGCGGCTCATCGGGCAGGAACAGCGAGAGCGTGAGCCGCGTGCCCACGGCCGGCGTGTGGCCCTGGCGCGTCGACATCCCGAAGGTCGACAGGTCGTGCGTCATCCGCACGTAGCGGCTGTCGTCCGTGCGCTCTTCGCACTCGAGCTCGACCGACACCCGCGGCGTCGCCCGCCGTTCACGAAAGCCCCGCCGTTCGCTGTCGCCTTTCGCGAGGCGGCTGAAGAGGCCCAGCATGGAATTGGCGCGAGAGCCGCGGCGGTCGGCCTGCTTCTCGGCCCGGAGCGTCGGTGCAATCAATGGAAGAAGAGGTTCGGGGCTCACACGTACATTATCCGCCGATGTAGGCCTCAGGTTTCCTTCAAGCGCAAAAACAGATACACGCCGCGGTTCCTCAGCCACTGAGAAACGCCCGATGAACCCCGCAATCGAGCCGCTGACCGTTGCCATTCTGCGGCGGGTGACGTTTTCCGAGGTGGACGCGGTGGGCTACGTGCACCACGCGAACGCGGCGCTCTGGTTCGAGCAGGCCCGCGAGTCGTACTTCCGCCGGTTTGACGTGCCCTTCGTCGAGTTCGCCCGCCGCGGCATCTACCTCGCGATGCGCGACCTGCACGTCCGGTACGAGGAATTCGTCGGCTACGACGACGAGATTCAGATTCGCTGCGCGATGACGAAGCTGCTGCGCGTCTCGTGCGAGCTGCACTACCGCGTCGACAACCTGCGCACCGGCAAGCTCGCGGTTCGCGGGTCCACCACGATGGTCGCCGTCGAGACCAAAGCACCCAATACTCCCCCGTCGATGGGCCGCATTCGCTTCGACCGCGAGGCGTTTCTTCCCCGCGTGGTCGCCGTCCAAGACCTGTACCCGCCCACGGAAAACTGAGGCGCTTCGCCCTTCAACAGCGCGCAAACACGCCCGCGGGAACCGGGCATGTGGCGTGCTTCGCGCGGTTCCATGACGAGCCGCGCATGGGTGGGGTTGCTGGTGGTGGTGGGCACGGGGTGCACGCGCCTCAATCCCTCGTTCGTCGACGGCGGCGGTGGCGCCGGTGGGGGCTCGGTCGTGACGTCGTGCGCCGCCGACTCCGAATGCCCGGGCGGCATGGTCTGCGAATCCTGCCCCAACGGCTCGACCTCTTGCGTCCCCGGTTGCCGCTTTAACAGCCAGTGCAAAGCGGGCCAGCTGTGCCAGGGCCCGGTGGTCTGCTCGCAGTGCCCGTGTCCTGAGGGGTGGTGCGAGCCGGACCCGTGCCTCGACCTCGACGGCGATGGCTACGTGCAGACGTGCAAGGCGACCGCGGTGTGCCCCGGCAAACAGCTGTGCGACTGCGATGACTTGAAGGCGAACGTGCACCCGAACCAGGCCGAGGTCTGCAGCAACGGGCTCGACGACAACTGCGACGGGAAGTTCGAGTGGCAGGACCCGGCGTGCGTGACGTGCCCCGGCGGGCTGGGCCAGTGCGCAAACGTCTTCGCGTGCCACAACCTCGGCGCCGTCACCTGCGATGCGAACAGCGGCTGCTGCAGCCAATGTCCCACCGCTGCTCCGCCTGTCTGCCCCGCCAACAAGTGTCTGTCGCCTGGCGGCATCGACGCGCAGTCGGGGTGCCGGCTGGGCTCGGTGTGCGTCGACTGCAACGCATGCCCGAAGAACCTGCAGCAGGTCTGCGGCGTCAACGGCGCCACGTATGACAACGATTGCAACGCGCAGATTGCGAACGTCCTCGTGCTGCACGACGGGCCGTGCCTGTCGGGGGAAGGCGTGCAGTGCGACCTGTCGCCCGTCGGCTCGAAGCTGGGCTGCGGCACGGCGGGGACGCTGTATTGCCGCGACGCGTGCCCGCAGTGTGGTGCGCGGCAGAACCGGTGCACGAAGATTGGCGTCTGCGCGTGGGATGGTGACTGCCCGGCGGCGCAGGCATCGAAGACGTGTGCGGATGGCGGCGTGGCGTTCGAGCGCTGCGTGAATCACGCCTGTGTTGCAGATTGTTCGTAATACCTTCCCGCCATGCGCGCGATTCTCGTCGTCGGCCTGGTGCTCGGCACCGGCTGTGCCCACCGGTCGTCCTTCACCAGTGCCGAAGAGCTGCGACAGCTCGCGCAGCAGCCGAAGCCTGCCAGGGCGTTTGCGGCGGCGGCGATCGACGTGCAGCGGTTCGAGCTGCTGGGCCCCTTCGGACCCGGGCCTCACGAGGCGGCGACCTCTGCGGGGGGCCTGCTGGTGAAGTCTGCGGGCCGGTTCCAGGCCGATGGCGCGCTGGGCTGCGCGGCGCGTGAGCTGTCGCGGTTCGCGCTCGAGAATGGAGGGTCGCCGACGCATTCGCTGTCGTCGTTCGTCATCGCGCGCTGTGGCTCGACGGTGGCGTATGTGAACACCCGCACGCTGCAGGGCCCCGTCGACGATTCGTTGTCGGACCTCGAGCTCTTCGCGCAGTGGCATGACGACCTCGCCGCGATGGTCGCGCAGCTGCCCGAACGTTCGGTGGCAGGGCTTTCGTTGGTGCGGTCGAAAGGAAGAGCGCTCGCGACGCTGCTGTACACGACGCCCGTTGCGTCGGTGAAGCCGCTGAAGGCGGCCGATGCAGACGGGAAGGTGGCAATCGAAGGCACGCTGCACCAGGTCGCCGAACGCATGCAGGCGATGGTCAACCAGGGCGCGATGGGCTGGGCCGATTGCGACGAAGACAAAGCAGTCGCGCTGCCGTCCTTCCGGTTCATCTGCCCGACGAAGAAAGGCGACCCGATGGCGTGGGTCTCGGTGGCCGCGTGGGAAGCGAAGCGCGTGCTCGGCACGAGGGCGGCGAAGGTGCTGCTGTTTCCGGCGGGGCCGGCGGTCGATGTGTATGTCGCTCCGACGGTCACGACGCCCGGGCCGCCGACCATCGAAGCGTTCGTCGAACGGCTGAATGGGGTGCGCACGCAGCAGGGGCTTGGGCCGTTGGCAATTGCACGGAAGCAGTCGGACACCGCGTCCCAGCTGGCTCCGTATTATTTCGGCGAGTCCGATGCCGATACGGACGACCGCATCGCGCTGGGGCTGATGGCGGGTTGGGACGTGCAGGGAATGTTGTCGTCGGGCAGCTTCGACAGCGCGTGGACGCCGCAGCCCGATTCCGGAGCGCTCGTCTCGTCGATGCTCGAAGACCCCGCCGGCCGGCGCGACCTGCTCGACCCGAAGGCGACGCAGATTGCCGCGGGGATGATTGTCGAAGGCAACACCGCCGGTGCGTTGATCAGCACGTACGCGTTGATGCCCGCGGTGGACCCCATCGAAGCGCCGAAGCAGCTCATCGCCCAGCTCAACGCGGCGCGCGCGAAGCTCGGAAAAGCTCCGGCCGAGTGGCTCGCGAACGGCGCCGATTTCTACACGACCGCCGCCAAGGCACTGCTGAACAACGAGCTCTCACCCGACCAGGTGCAGCGGGCGTTCATGAACGAGACGCTACGGGTGACGAACCGGCCCGTGACCGCGCTCACCCAGACGGTCAGCGAGCTCGAGAAGGTCCAGTGGGCGGATGACGTGCTCGCGCATCCTTCGCCGCAGGTGCTCGTCTTCGTCGGCGTGCAGCGCGAGAAGGGTGAAGCGTGGGGGCACTATGTCGTGCTCACGATTCTGCTCGGCGGCGTCGCGGGCGGGCCGCAGGCCTAGTTCATCGCCCAGCCGATGCCGGTTCCAAGCTGCAGCACGTCGCGCTGGCGGAAGTAGCCGACGTCGGTGCCTCCGAGGCCCTGAAGAAAGAAGGACACGGTGTCCGCGCGGCGGTGGCGCATCACCCCGAGGCGGACGGACAGCCGGCGCCCCGGAAAGATGAGCGTCGTGGGCAGCGTGAGCTGACCCCACACCGCGGCGAAGAGGCTCCATTTCTGAAGGACGCCGGTGAAGCGGAATTCTTGCGTGACGGACGCTTCGAGCTCGAAGCCCGGCCCGCCGTAGAGGCCGCCGCCCGCGCCACAGTAGTTGGGGTCGCGCGTGCAGGTAACGACGTGCAGCCGCGTGGTGAGCGCGGCGTGCGTCGGAGCGATGAGCCCGTGCCGCACCCCAAGCGTCGCGGCGACGTCGTTCAAATTCACGAAGCCCGATTCGCCCACGCCGCCCGTTGGATGGTCGGATTCGTGCTCGATGGCTCCCGTGAGTCGCAGCGTCCACGGCCGGGTAGCTCCGAAGTGCCAGCGGTGGCCGGCCTCGAACGCGAACCGCCCGCGCCAGAACTGGTACGGAATGACGCCGTGGTACCCGGCTGCGTTGTGGAGCTCGATGAAGCCGAGGAACTCGAAGAAGCCGCCCGCGACGTCGTCGCCTTCCCCGAGAATCCGGATCCGCCCGCCGCCCTTCGCGCGGATGCCGTCGCGCCACCCGACCTCCAACGCCGCAGCGTCCGGGCTCGCCGTCGCCAGGTCCATGGGCGCAGGCGCAGCGAGCATCGTGGCGGCCAGCAGCAGAAGCATGGG
>JAYUXE010000524.1:0-1892 GCA_043753165.1 Archangiaceae bacterium
CTTCGATCTTCGTCCAGGGCGAGCGGCCCGGGCTCGTCGCCCACGTCCACGTGCTGCTGGCGGTGGTCGGGCTCGATGATGTCGATCCGGCCAGACTCGCGGCTCGAGACGAAGACGCGGCCTGTCTCGGCGACGACGAGCGACTGCGGCCAGCGGCCGACCTTGTACCGCCGGCTCGTGCCCGTCTCGAGCATCAACGCCACCTCGTCGTGCTCGGCGTCGATCAGCCACAGGCCCCGGTTGAATGGGTCGGCCACCGAGGTCGAGCCGACCGAGTTCCGCATCGGCGCCGGGGCGACGCAGGCGATCGGGTCCGACTTCACCTCACACATGGGATTGAGCGCGGCGAGTAACGAAGCAAGCAGAGCAGGCATACGCGCCTCGAACGCACGGCCGCGAAATTCGATCTCCGCCCCGAAGAAAGGCCTACGCCAACCCGTTCACGAACTTCCGGACCTCGGCCGCCATCTCGACGCCCGCCTCGAGCATCCCTGCGTGCCCGGCATCGGCGAACTCGCGGTACGTCGCCCGGGGAAGGGCAGCGGCCAGCGCCTGAAGCTGACGCGTCGTGACGAGCACATCATTCTGCGCCGCGAGGACGAGCACGGGAACCTTCACCTGGGCCACGACGTCTGAGCCGCTGGCCGACATCAACCCCTGCAGCGTCTGCAGGTACGCCCGGAAATCCATGCGGCCCAGCGCGTCGAGGAAGGTTTCGATCTCTTCACGCTGCGCCCGGCTGCGAATCACGCCCAACGCCCGCCCGGCGTCGTAGAGCTTTCGCGTCTTCACCGCGGCGCGGAACGCAGGCCGGAACCAACCTGCCACGGGCGTCACCGACTTCAACACGCCCTGCAACGCCGCCTGCGATCCCGGAACCCGGAAGAACGCCGTGCCGACCCCTGGTGCATCGCAATGCAGGGTTCTCACCCGGCTGCTTCTAACGCGCGGGACGCCCGAACGTGCGGTCGAGCGCGAGGTTCAGCAACAGCACGTTCACCCGCGGCTCGCCGAGGAAACCAAGCGTGCGGCCTTCGACCTGCGCGTCCACCAGCGCCGTCACCTGCACCGAAGTCACCCGCCGCGCCGCCGCCACCCGCGCCACCTGCCACCGCGCCGATTCGGGATCCACGTGCGGGTCGAGCCCACTGCCCGACGCATGCACCAACGACGACGGCGGCGACCCGCCCATGCGCGCTCGCACTTCGTCGTGAAGCTTCTTCGAGCTCGGCCCCAGGTTCGTGCCACCCGACGCCGTCGCGTCGTACCCAGACGCAGAAGGCCGCAGCTGGAAATACGCCGCATTTCCGAACTTCTGGCCGATGAGCTCGGAACCGACGACGGCCCCGCGTTCATCGCGCACCAGGCTGCCGTTGGCACGATCACGAAACAACAGCTGCGCAAGCCCGGTGACCAGAAACGGGTACAGCAGCCCGGTCGTCACCAGCGTGAGCAACGTCATCCGAAGGGCGGTGAGGATCATGAGAAGACTCCGAGGGCGAGGTCGATCACCTTGATGCCGAGGAAGGGGACGACGAGTCCGCCCGCGCCGTAGATGAGCAGCGAACGGCGAAGCAGGGCGGACGCTCCGAGGGGGCGGTACTGCACGCCGCGCAGCGCCAGCGGAATCAGCGCGACGATGATCAACGCGTTGAAGATGACGGCCGACAGCAGCGCGGTCGACGGCTGAAGGCGCATCACGTTCAGGGGCCCGAGCTCCGGAAACGCCACCATGAACAGCGCCGGAAGAATCGCGAAGTACTTCGCCACGTCGTTCGCGATCGAGAACGTCGTCAGCGTGCCGCGCGTCATCAGCAGCTGCTTTCCGACTTCCACGATCTCGAGCAGCTTCGTTGGGTTCGAATCGAGGTCGACCATGTTTCCGGCCTCTT
>JAYUXE010000525.1:0-4681 GCA_043753165.1 Archangiaceae bacterium
CGGCACGACTGTCGTCGTCAACGTCGGGGTGCCATACGGCAGCAAGGTCTTCGTGATCGAAGGCAACCAGCTCGCGCGTTCGTTCGGCATGGGCGGCGGAGGAAAGACGGGGCTCGAGGTCGCGCTGCTTTCCGACGGTACGTCAATCGCCGGCGCGTGGTCCGACGGCGAAGTGAAGTGGAGCGCGGCCGCCGCCGGACAGACGGTGTTTGCACCGCTTGCGCAACCCGGTGACGCATCAGGAGGCCCCATCGCACTCGCCCGCATTGGCTCCCAGCTGTTCGCGATGAACATTCGGGAACACGCGCTGCAAATCGTTCGACTGCCGTGAAAGTCAGCGGCAGGGGCCGCAGACGAACATGCCGTTGTTGTAGCTGCACTTGCCACTCGCGCAGGAATTGTCCGACCCGCACGGCTCGCCGTCGACCTTCCGCGGCGCACAAACCTGCGACTCGCAATAGAGACCCTGCGCGCATTGCTGTGACCCGCACGCAGCGTTTGCCCCTGGCAGCGGCAGGCACGCGCCCAGCGTCCAGAGCCCGCCGCCGGGGTTGAAGTAGGAGCCACCGTCGCAGACTCCCGACGCGCAGCTTTCATCGTAGGCGCAGGCTCCACCGAGGGCGCTGTGGGCCTGGCAGGTCGGAGCCGCGAGGCCGCCATTGCACCAGAGGTCGAACTTGCACTGCAGGCCGAAGTTCGTCGGGCTGCAGCCCCCGTCCTCCGCGTGAAGGGGGACGCACCTCTTCGTGGCATCGTCGCAGACGGTGAACGGGCCGCAGCCCGCGACGCCCGCCGCGGGGTCGAGACAACTTTCGCCCGCATCTGCGGTGTAGCCGGAACAGACGTTGGAATAGCCGCCGTCTGCGAGAAAGAAGAGGGTGCAGTTCCCCCCGCCGAGACACGTCAAATAAAACGGACCTCCGTCGGGCTGCTTGCAGCTGGTCCCAATCGGGACTTTCGGCGTGCAGAGGTGGGCAACGTCACTGGATCCGTCGACGCACTCTTGTCCGGAAGTGACGGGCTGGCCGACGGCGATTCGCGGCTCACATCTGCCGCCGCACACCGACGTCGCGCTGTACTGGCAGTAGGCGTTGGGTCCGCATTGATCGGACGCGCCGCAGCCGGCGTCGAGAGCGAGCGCTCCGGCGAAGATTGTTCCGCACGCGGCCGGTATCGTCTTGCACGAGGCCGTCTGGAATCCGGCGACACACGCTGCCGCCTGCGCGGAGTCGTAGCGGTACAGGCCCGCGTCCGCGTTTGCGAAAGGGGCCGGCTGGCACGGACGCATCACTGGCAGCGGCGTGATCGCCAGCGCGGAAAACAGGTTGGTGTTCGCCGTCGCCTCGGTCACGCAGGTCGCCTTGCTCTCGTAGGCGCCGCAGCGAACGAGAAAGTCGCACTCCGCACCGGCGATGGTCGAGCACAGCTGGGCAATCGGAATCAGCGCCGAGCCGCCGCCCGAACCACCCCCGGTACTTCCACCCGAACCGCCTCCGGCGCCGTTGGTTCCGGACGAGCAGCCGGCGACGAAGATCAACGCGAGACAGGCAAGTGCGGTGCGCATGCGGCGAACTCTCGCACGCCGCGGGTCGCCAACCATTCGCGTTTGGCCCGCTACTTCGTGATGTCGACGCCCTTCACCTTGAGAACCCGCGTGGCCTCGAGCTGGTCGGGCGCGGACAGCTGCTTGAACTTGAGCTTCAGGTCATCGCGTTCGACGGACGTGATCTGCACCGTGCCGTCGAAAGCCGAGATGTTGTTGGTGGCGTATTCCTGAAGCTGCGCTTCGAATTCCTTGAGGGTCATGGCGCGGAAGCTACAGCTTCGCGGCGAGCCCGTGCTACCTCGTAACGCGCCATGAAATTCTGCCCGCGCTGCGCGAGTCCGCTGGTCGACAAGGTCGAAGAAGGCCGCACCCGCCGCGCCTGCGAGAAAGACGGCTGCGGCTTCATTCACTACGCCAACCCGCTTCCCGTCGTCGCCGCAATCGTCGAGCACGAAGGCGACATCATCCTCGTCCGCGCTCAGGGCTGGCCCGAGAAGTTCTTCGGCCTCGTCACCGGCTTTCTCGAAGCCCGCGAGACTCCCGAGCAGGGCGTGCTGCGCGAGCTCAAGGAAGAGCTCGACCTCGATGGCGAAGTCGTCTCGCTTGTCGGCGCCTACGCGTTCGAGATGCGCAACGAGCTCATCGTCGCGTACCACGTGCGCGCGACCGGAACCGTCAAGGTCGGCGCCGAGCTCGTCGCCTTCAAGAAGATTCCCATCGAGAAGCTGCGCCCTTGGGAGTTCGGCACCGGCCTCGCCGTCCGCGACTTCCTCGCGAAGCGTTGATCATTGCAAAGGGCGGGCACGCAGCTCGTCGGCCAGCTTCAACATCTCGGCTGCCCGCGGGTGATCTCGCCGCCACACCAGGCGAAAGCTGTCAGAGCGCAGCGTGACCCTGGGAAACAGTCGGACGAGCCGTTTCGCCGCCAGGTCATCGCGGATGAAGTACTTCGGCAGCACCGCCACCCGGCCGCCTCCGTCGAGCAAACGCCGACGAATGTTCCCCACGCCTCCCAAGTACTCGACCCTGGCGAACGGCCACGGCTCGGCATCGGGCAAGGCGTCGAGAAAATAGCGAAACAACGGCAGATCGCGCGAGACGTCGACCAGGGCGTGCGCGCCCGCATCTTCGCGCCGTCGCAGGCCGCGCTGCGCCGACACGAATACGTATTCCTCCGGGTGCAGGGCGGCGTAGGCGAGGTTGGGCGACGTCAACCGCATGCTCGCGATGGTGGCATCGAGCTCGCCCCGCTCGAGCCTCGACAACAGATCCGGCGTGTCTCCATTGTAGAGGTGAAGCCTTCGCTCGGGCCGGCTGCGCTCGAGCGCCTTCAGCGCAGGGCACAGCCATGACACGCCCAGCTCGTACCGCGTCCCCACGTAGAGCTCGAATGGAGCCGCCCGCCCCGGCCCGCGCCCGGCGGCCTTGAGTCGCGCCTCGCCGTCGAGCAATTCGCGCGCAAACGGCAAGAGCCTGTGCCCCGTCTCGGTGAGCGCCACCTGCCGGGTGGTGCGCTTGAACAGCGAGGCGCCCAACTCTTCTTCGAGGCGCCGAATGCGGTCTGAGAAAGCCGCGGGTGAGACGAACACCCGGGCCGCCGCGGCGCGGAAGTTCAACGTGGTGGCTGCGACGTCGAAGCAACGAAGCGACTCGAGATCCATGCCCCGACATCGTACGCCGAAACAGAACAGTCGCATTTAGATAATCCGGATTCACCAACCAACACGTGCGTGCTCGATTCACGGTTGGCCGGACAACCGAGGATTCGAAAATGATGAAGAAGCCGAAGAAGATGCGTGGGGCAGGCGTGGTGCTGGCGATCGGACTGAGCGGATGCGGGGTCGAGCACGGGGCGGCGGACTCCAGACCCGAGGCGACGCGCGTGACGGCTGTCGATGGCCGGGTGGCGATCGACCGGTCTGTTCAGCAGAGCCTCGACCGACTGAACGGGCTGAAGCTGTTCACCGCCCGCCGGCTGGTGATGAAGCTGCCGGCCAACGCCAGCGATTGTTACGGCGTGCCGTGCCCCGGCAACACCGAGGGCCAGGCTGCGTACGACGTCGAGCTTGCGCGCCAGGCCGCCCGGCTGTCGAAGCTCACCGACCAGGCCGAGGCGTGCAACAGCGGCAACTGCTACGTCATCACCCCCGACTCTGCGGAGCAGGCCGTGCGCGCGTTGAACGCGCTCGAAATCGTTCAGGTGGGCTCGCTGTTGGTCGCGGAACCGCAGAACAACCCCAGTTGCTACAACCTGCCCTGCGAGTCGGACGTTCGAGCGGCGAACGAGGAAAACCAGCGCCGCATGACCCAGGCCTTCAGCCTCGCGTCGTACGCCAAAGACATCTGAACGTGACGGCCCGGTTTCCAGCTTTCGGGAAAAAAGGGCTGGGCGTTGGGCTCGACCTGCCGTGGGACGGCAAGTCGGGTTTCAGCGCCTCGCCCCGCGGCGACCGGCTGGCGGCGGGCCCGCGTGCCTTCCTCGAGCGCCACGCAGGCCGCTGGTCGCACGTCTTCTTTTCGTGGCAACCCAGAGACCGTTCGCCGGCCCGCCTCGACGACTATCTGGCTGCGTGGGATGACCTGTTTTCAGTGGTGCCAGACGTGCTGCCGCGCGCGCTTCACCACACGGCGCTCAATCTCGCCTCGCTCGCGCCGTACCAGCGCGATGGGCTCCTCGCTTTCACGCGCGCGCTTTGCGATCGGTACCGGCTGCAGTGGGTCAACGAAGACATCGGTTTCTGGTCAGTCGACGGCCGGGCGGTTCCCTACCCGCTGCCCCCGCTGCTCACCCGCGAGGGGTTGCAGGCCACCGTCGCCAACGTGCTCGAGTGCCAGCAGCAGCTTCCGGTGCCGCTGGTGATCGAGTTCCCGGGTTTCTCAGTGGGCTCGAGCGTGGTGGCGGGCGGCATGCACGCCTACGACTTCTTTCGGGCGCTCGCCGAAGAGACCGACGCGCCGGTCACCCTCGACGTGGGCCACCTGCTCTCGTGGCAGTGGTGGCGGGGACGCCGGGGTGAGGCGTTGCTCGAAGAGCTCGAACGGCTGCCGCTGGACCACTGCTTCGAGCTGCACCTCTCGGGTTGCGAGATCGCGGGCGAGGCGTTCATCGATGCGCACCACGGGCTTCTGCTCGAC
>JAYUXE010000526.1:0-10425 GCA_043753165.1 Archangiaceae bacterium
GCGTACGCAGGCACCCGCGGCGCGAGAGAGGTGAAGTTTGCGGTCGAACGGAAGGGCGAGCCGCGCACGATTACCTGGCTCGTGTTCTGAGCTGGGCCCAGGGTGGCCGAGCGCCCAATCACCCCGACCGACGTCGAAGGGCCACCCGCGGTGCGGCCTCCTCGCACTGCGCTGGGACGGTGAAGGCGGGACCGTCGGCGGTCCGCTCGACTTCGCCTCGGGATGATTTCGGGAGCTCGCCGCGCTCTTCGCCTGACCCTTCGTGCGAAGTCGAACGTCAGTCGAGGCCGCGTTCGTAGAGCTCGTCTTCATCGAGGCCGAGCAAGTGTCCGACCTCGTGAAGCACGGTGATCCCGATCTGTTCGATGAGCTCGTCGTGGCTGCGCGAGAAGCGTTCGAGGTTCCGCTGGTAGAGGATGATCTGCGCCGTGACGTGGTGCTCGGCGACGGTGGGGTTGCGCTCGTCAATCGGCGTCCCCTGAAACACCCCGAGGATCGTCGGAGTCACCTCGCCCGACCCCAGCGACGCATCGTCGGGAAACGGCTCGACCGAGATGGTGACGTTGTCGAGCTCGGCCTTCGCGTGCTCGGGCAGCTTCGCGATCGCCTCTTTCACCGCTGCGTCGAACGCCGCTTCCGACAGCACCGTCGGCGGAGGAAATGCCTCGGGGTCGAGCTCGGTCGCCCGCGCGAACAACGCCGCAGCAGACGCGTCGCCCGAACGTTCGGCCAGCAGCCCGAGGTAGTGGGGCGGCCAGGGATCCTCGGGCAGCGCCTTTGCCAGCGCCGTCAGCTCCGCGCGCGCCGCCGCAAACCGCCCCAGCTCGAACAGCGTCACCGCGTGCTCGAGCCGCGCTTCCGGATCTTCGCCGTCCAGCTTCAACGCCTGTTCCAGCGCCTTCAACGACGCCTGCAGCTCGCCCAGCTGGTTCAAGGAAATCGCCTGCAGCATCAACCACTCGAAATGCAGCCGTTCGTCCGCCACCACCTGACGCTCAATCTTCTGCAGCAGCCCGACGCCCGCCTCGAGCCGTTCAGCGTCATCGCCCGGCTGCCGAATCAGCACGTCCGCGGCGGCCAGCGTCCACGACGCCTCGTCGGGCTCGCGCTTCATCAGCTGCGCGTACGCGAGGTCCGCCTCTTCCCACTCGCCCAGCTCGGTCAAAGCGGCCGCCCGCAACCCCAGCGCCTCGAGATCGCCCGGCGTCTTCTTCAGTGCAGCTTCACTTTTCGTAAGCGCTTCCTCGAAGCGGCCGTCGTCCAGCGCGTCATTCGCCTCATCCAGAAGGTCGTCGAGCTCGGGCACGGGTGGTTTGTACCCCGGACGGTAAGCAGCGCAGCCGGCGATTGCGTGATAAGCGATGGGTGTGTTTTTGCCGGGGGCACCGATCAAGATCCTGGTGGTGGACGACGACACCGCCCAGTCGGCGTTGATCGCGAAGTTCCTCACCAAACACAACTACCTGGTTCTCACCGCGCCCTCGCCCATCGAAGCGATGCAGATGCTTCACACCGATGAAGTGAAGCTCGTGATCACCGACCTGATGATGCCGCACGTCGACGGCATCTCGTTCGCGCAGCAGATTCATGCTGTGCCGCGGCTCAAAGACATGCCGGTGATCTTGATCACCGCCTGGCATTCGGAAGAGATCAGCGAGAAGGGGATGCGCAAGGGCATCGCGCTGACCATGGCCAAGCCCATCGACTTCAACAAGCTGCTCGATCTCGTCGGCTTCGCGACCCACTAACCCTTCAGCAGCACCACCGGGATTTCGCCCGTGATGCGCTTCTTCTGCGCGTGCGGCCCACGTTCGCGCCCGGGATGCACTTCCATGCCGTGCGCGTACGTCGTCACCTTGTTCCGGCCACTGCGCTTGCTCGCGTACAGCGCCGCGTCCGCACAGTCGACCAGCTGCCCCTGTTCGACCGCGTCGATGGGCAGGTTCGCGACGCCCACCGAGATCGTGATCTTCCCGCCGGGCTGCACGTCGCGGTGGTCCAGCGGCGCCTCTTCGACCATGCGGCGCAGCTTCTCGGCCACTTCCAGCGCCTCGGCGCGCGTCACCTGCGGCAACAACACGACGAACTCTTCGCCGCCATAGCGGGCGAGCGTGTCGACGCGGCGCACGCTGCTCTGCATCAGGTCGCACACCTGCCGAAGCACGGTGTCGCCCGCGGTGTGGCCGGCGGCGTCGTTGAGCTTCTTGAAGTAGTCGATGTCGATCATCAAGAACGACAGCTGCGTGCCGAAGCGGTTCGCGCGCGCAATCTCGAGCTCCAGCTGGGCGAACAAATGCCGCCGGTTCGACACGCCCGTCAGCGGGTCGGTGATCGAGAGCTCGACGGTCTGCTCGTGCAGCCGCGCGTTCTTCACGGCCATCGCGGCCTGGTCGGCGACCGCGGTGAAGAACTCGATCTCACCCGCGCTGAACCCGGCCTTCTCGGGCCGTTCGAAGTTGAGGACGCCGAGGACTTCTTCCCCGTGCAGCATTGGCAGCGACAGCAGGCTGCCCCGGCCGCGCGCCCCGAAGCCGCCGCGCACGCGGAAGAACTGCTGGTCGCCCTCGAGATCTGCCACGTACACCGACTTCCGGGTTGCCGCCGCGTGCCCGCAGACACCTTCGCCGATCGCGAACGTCATCCCTTCGCCGCCGGGCGGGTGGGCCATGCGGACCTCGAGGGCTCCATCGGTGATGAGCATGATCGAGAACTTCGGGACGCCCAGCCGCGCGGGCACCGTGTCCGTGATCTTCTGCAGCACCTCGTTGAGCTCGATCGACGACGTCACCGTGCGGGCGACGTCGTAGAGAATCGACAGCTCTTTGACGCGCCCTTCGAGCTGGTGCGAGAGCTCGAGCTCCTTATGCGCCTCGTCCAGGTCGCGGCGGTTGTCGATCTCTTCGACTTTGAGCGACGTGATCCGGCCGAGCATCCGGTTGAAGGCCTGCGAGAGCCGCGCGAGCTCGTCGTTGCCCGTCTCGTCGGCCCGAACCACGAAGTCGCCTTCTTCGGCCCGCTTCATCGCCATCGTCAGCTTCTGCAGCGGGTTCGAGATGAAGATGCGCAGGCTCACCGCGGTCGCCGCGACGAGCACTCCGGCAAAGAGGAGGACGATGACCAGGGCCTGGATGAAGTTGCCCGTCACCGACCGCTGCAATTCGACGATGCGCAGGGCCTCGTCGTGGGTGGCTTCGGCCATCGCCGCGTCGGTGCGAAGCCAGAGGAAGCCCAGGGCCACCAGGGCCAGGGCGAGCGTCGGCAGGGCGATGCTCAACAGCAGTTTTTTTCCGACGGAGTTCACAGGGTGTGGCGGCGGAGTGTCGATTTCATGACGCACATTGTCAAACCACGCCTTGCACTAGAGTGCGCCTCGTTTTGGAGCTGATCACCTCTGGCCTGCTGCCGGTTCCCCACGGCTTTCCGACCCGCGAAGGAGGCGTGTCGACCGGCGTGTTCGCGAGCCTGAATGCGGGGGGCGGGGTGGGCGACGCGCCCGAAGCGGTCTCGTTGAATTACGAGCTGCTGGCCACCGAAGCCAGGGTTCCGCGCGATCGCCTCTTTGCAGTGAATCAGGTGCACGGCGACGCCGTCGTCGAAGCGCCGGCCACGCCCGAGACGGCGGCCGACGCGATCTGGTCGGGGAAGAGAGGAGACGCGGTCGGCATCAAGACGGCCGACTGCGTGCCGGTGCTGATCGCCGACCCCGTGGGCCGCCGGGTCGCGGCCGTTCACGCCGGGTGGAAGGGCACGTTGGCCGAGATCGCGGCGCGCACGGTCGAAGCGCTGATTCGCGCGGGCTCGAAGCCTTCTGATCTGCGCGCAGCCATCGGCCCGGCCATCGGCCCGTGCTGCTACCAGGTGGGCGGCGACCTGATCACCCGCTTCGCGGCGAAGTTCCCGGCGCAGATCTTCCGCGGCACGGCCCTGGACTTGCCGCTGGCGGTGCAGGTCACCCTCGAAAAGGCCGGGGTGCCGTCCGCGCAAATCGACCTCTTGCGCGTCTGCACCTCGTGTGACCGACGGTTCTTCTCGCACCGCCGCGACCAGGGAAAAACGGGTCGGCACTTCTCATTCATCACCTGTCTGTTTTGACGCACATGGGCGCTGAGCCGCGGTGGGACAGGGCTGTAGCGCTGCTCTCGTGGCCCGAATTCTTGACGGTCTGGAAAGTCGGTTCGTACACTTCCCCCGTCATCCGCATTCTCCCTCTCATGGCTTCCTTCGCGCTGACGGCCTGCGCGACGACGGCGTCGAACGCAGAGCTCGATGAGCTCAGGTCCGAGCTGCGGGCGATGCGCCAGGAAAACGCGCGGCTCGAGAAGCGGCTCGATCGGGTCGAGCTGCACGCGACCGTCGCGCCGCTTCGTGGTCCAGCGTCGGCTCCGGCTTCGGCGCCAGCGGCCGTCCCCGAGAACAGCGCGGCGTTGCCGGCACTGACCGTGGTGAAGATGAAGCCGAGGCAGCAGGCGGCTCCGAAGCTCGCCACGCAGACGTCCATCGTCGAGCCGAGCCCCGAAGTGCTCGAGGCGCTGAAGACGTCGGTCGAAGCAGATCCTCCTTCCGACACCGACCTCGATGCCGACGTCGGCGATGCCTTCTACGAGCAGGGCGTCAGCGCCTTGAAGACAGGCAACGTCGCGGGCGGCATTCTCGAGCTTCAGAAGTTTGCCGCCGAATCGCCGCGCCATCCGCACGCGGACAACGCGCTCTACTTCATCGGCCTGGGGCTGATGGGGCTCAAGGACTTCGAAGGCGCAGCGAAGTCGTTCGAAGACGTCGTGCAGAAGTACCCCGCGGGCGACGCGGTGCTCGAGTCGATGTTGAAGCTCGGCGAGTGCCGCGTTCGGCTCAACAAGCCCGCTGACGCGCGCGTCGTCTATCAGAAGATCGTTGCCTCCTACCCGGGCACCACGGCTGCCACCGCGGCCCGGGCCCGTCTGTCGTCGCTCACCGGTTCTCCATGAGACTCATGCCCATGCGCCAATTCCTGTTCGCTTCCTCCGCTTTCCTCGCGCTGTCGGGGGCCCCGGTGTTCGCCCAGAACGAAACCGAGATGAAGGCCGAAGAGACGGAAAAGGGCCCAACCTCGACGCCCAGCAAGGGCGCGGCAGGCTCGCCTTCGACGCACACCGTCGATAAGGGCGACACGCTGTGGGACCTGTCGCAGAAGTACCTCGGCAGCCCGTGGTACTGGCCGAAGGTCTGGTCGTACAACCCTGAGATCGCGAACCCGCACTGGATCTACCCGGGCAACCAGGTTCGGTTCCTGCCGACGGGTGAAGAAGTGCCCACGCAGGTCGAGGTCGGCACCGGCCCGGAAGAAGTCGAGCCCGCCGAGATGGTGGAAGAAGACCGCGTCCAGGTGTCCGGCAAAATCGGCTACCAGGGCAAGGGCGTGATCACGACGCGCGTCGAAGCGTTCGTCACCGAAAAGGAAATCGAAGAGGCCGGCGTCATCGCGGGCTCGTTCGGCGAGACCGAGATGCTCTCGTTTCCCCAGCAGCTCTACGTGCGCTTCAAGAAGTCGGGCGCAGTGAAGATGGGCGAGCCGTACATCATCTACCGCACCACCACAAAGCTGGCGCACCCGTACGGCGGCAGCTTCGGCTACCTGACCAACGTGGTCGGCACGGCGAAGGTGGTGCGCTGGTCGGACAAAGAGAAGCTGGCGACGCTCGAGATCGTGGGCGACTGGGAAGAGATCGTACGCGGCGACCTGGTCGGCCCGGCGGGCGAGAACATGATCCGGGCAGTGGCGCCGAAGCCGAATGGAAAGAAGGTCGAAGGCGGCGTGGTCGTGTCGGCTGGGCGGTATTCCTTCTCGAACTACGGCGAGCACGAGCAGATGGTGATCGATCGCGGCAGCGGCGACGGCGTCGAGGTCGGCAATGTCTTCACCGTCTTCCGCCAGATGGACGGGATCAGCGGCGAAGCGATCAACCAGCCGTACCTGCTGGATGACAAGTGGCCGAAGGAAGACGTCGGCCAGTGCATGGCGGTCGAAGTGAAGACGAAGGCGACCACCTGCATCATGGTTCGTTCGATGCGCGAGATCATGCCTGGCGACCACGTCGAGATGCGCCAGGCCGGCGGCAGCAACGCCAGCGCCTCGCGCTGACATGTCAGCCCCCCTCTTTAGAGTGGGGGCATGGGCGCTGGGGACGAACGGCGGGCGGTGTTGGGGTTGTGGGGAACACCAGGCCTCGGCCTGGTCGCATTGGCGAGCATCCGTGAGAAGTACCCGGATCTTTCCGAGCTCGCGGACGAAAGGCCGCTGAGGTGGCTGAGCTCGGTGGCGCTGAAGGCGCCGGCCCGAGAAGGCCTGCTGGGGCTCTCGGGCACGCTGGGGCAGCACGCCGATCAAATCCTCGATCGCTGTGACGTGAACCGCATCGCCGTCTGCTTCCCCGACGACTTCACGTACCCGCGGGGGCTGGCGGCGATCTCCAACGCGCCACCCCTGCTGTTCTACCAGGGCAGGGGAGACCGCCCGAACGGGCCGCGCCGCCTCGCCATCGTCGGCAGTCGATCGTTCGAGCCGAACTTCATCGGCGCCGCGCGCGCCCTGGCGATGCAGCTCGCCACGAAGCTGACCCTCGTCTCGGGCGCCGCCCGGGGCATCGACCAGCTCTGCCATTCCGCGGCGCTCGACGCGAAGGGCGAGACGTGGGCCTTCATGGGCGGCGCGCTGGACACGCTCGATCGGTCGCAGGCGATCATCGCTCCGAAGATCATCGATGACGGCGGCACCGTCTTTTCCGAATTTCCGCCGGGCGTGCGCGCCGAGAAGGCGACGTTTCCACGGCGCAACCGGCTCATCGCCGGCGCCAGTGACGCGGTGCTGCTGATGCGGGCGAGCCCAGACTCGGGCGCGTTGATCACCGTCGAGCACGCCATCGAGCAGGGAAAGAAGGTGATGGCCGTGCCCGGGCAAATCGACCACCTCACCGCCGTGGGGCCCAATGCTTTGATTCGTTCGGCCCACGCGACTTGCGTGACTTGCGCGGAACACGTCTTCACCGACATGGGGCTCACGGTCACGACGACGCCCGAGCCGGTCGTGCTGGGGGAACCGGTGGACCTCAGCACGCTGTCTTCCAATGCCCGGCACGCCTTTGAGGTGCTCACCCGAAGCCCGGTCGATTTTGACTCTTTGCTGGGTCTGGCGAGGCCGTTGTCCTCGGGAATGCTGGCCAGCGCGCTGGTCGAGCTCGAGCTTGCAGGATTGCTGGTTCAGAAACCCGGTCGAAGGTATGAGCGTCGGTGAGCGCAGTGTTTGTTGACGCCTCAGGTGGGCCCAACTAAAAACTGTCGAGCTTTTCAACCGCATTGCGTCGAAGGGGTACCCTCCGAAATGTCCGCCAGCATGATGATTCACCACGTACTCGATGTGGTGTTGACCGCCGAACCCGCTCACAAAGAAGGCGCCCTCGATGGCCTGATCGCCTTTTTCAAAGAGGGCGGCCCTTTCATGTTGATCAACATCTTCTGGTTGGCCTGCGCTCTGGCCGTCGTGGTCGAGCGCGTGGTCACCCTGATGTTCCGATACAACCTCAACGCGCCTCCGTTCATGGAACAGGTGACGAAGCTGGTGTTGACCGGCAACGTCGACCGCGCGGTGAAGCTGTGCGGCGCCGCTCCGAACGCGCCGCTGGCGAAAGTGATTCGCGCCGGCCTGACGCGGGCGAACCGCGGTGAGATCGAGGTCGCCAAGTCGATTGAAGAGGCGATTCTCGAAAACAACCCGCACATCTCGGCCCGCATCGCGTGGCTGTGGTCGCTGGCGAACGTCGCGACGCTGTTCGGCCTCATCGGCACGATCGTCGGCCTCATCGGAACCTTCAAGTCGCTCGGCAACGTGCCGGCCGACCAGAAGCAGGCCCTGCTCTCGAAAGGCATTTCGGAAGCAATGAACAACACCGCCTTCGGTCTCGGCATCGCCGTGACGTGCATCATCTTCCACCTCTTCCTCACCGCGTACGCCAAGCGCATGGTCGAGACGGTCGAGCTCAACGCGATGAAGCTCGAGAACCTGCTGGGCCGCCGCAGCGCGGGCGAGACCTCGGCGATGGACTTCGAGAAGGCTTCCTAAGGAACCCCGACGGCCTCCGGGCTGTCAGGACCCAAGAAATGGCGTTCTACTTTTCCAAACGGAAGATCCGGCCCAAAGAAGAAGAGGAATCGGGTGAGTTGAACATCATCCCGTACCTCGACATCTTGATGAACCTGATCATCTTCATCCTCCTGTCGATGACGGGCCTGGCGACGTTTGGCATCTTGAACGTGAACGCCCCGAACTACGGCCCGGGCGGTGGAGGCGGCGACGAGAAGCCGCCGCTGCTGCTCACGGTGGCGATTTCCCCCAAAGGCTTCTTCCTCGCGGCGACGGGTGGCGTGTTGCCGGGCCAGGCGGAAGGCGCGATTGCCGCCGCGCCAGGCGAAGGGGTGCCGACGATTCCGAAGAAGGCCGATGGCACCTACGACTACGACGCCCTCAACACGAAGATGAAGGAAGTGAAGACGGCCTTCCCCGCGGAATCGAAGGTGGTCATCGCGGCGGACAAAGAGATTCAATACGAGGTGCTGGTGCTGTCGATGGATGCGGTGCGCGAGACCTCGGATCACAAGCTGCTCTTCCCCGACGTCACCCTGGGGTCCTTCTAAGTGACCGGTAAGACCGCCAGCCCGGCGATGGACGAGGAAGCGCTCGAAGATCTGCAGCGCATGCGCTTTCGCAAGGCGATGGCACGGAAGAAGCGGAAAGAGCGCGAAGCCGAAGGCGAGATCAAAGAGCTCAACATCACCGCGATGATGGACATCATGACCATCATCCTGGTCTTCCTCATCAAGTCGTACGCGACGAGCTCGATCACCACCACCAGCTCGGAAGACATCAAGCCGCCGATTTCGACGACGCGGCTCACTCCGAAAGACACGATTTCGATCACCATCACCACCAAGCACATTCTGGTGGGCGACAAGGTGAGGGCCACCCTCGAGAAGAACGGCGCAGTGGCCGCCAGCGATTTGTCGGGCCGGCTCATCGTCCCGGTCGACCAGGCGCTCAAGAAGGAAATCGAAAAGCTGAAGTTCATCGCCGAACGCAACCCCGGCGCCCCTTTCACGGGTGAGCTGTCGGTGATTGGCGACAAGCGCGTTCCGTACGATCTGCTGCTGACGGTGCTGTACACCGCCGGCCAGAACGAGCTTCAGAACTACCGCTTCGTCGTCGTGCAGAAGGACTAGTGCTGACGGTCATCGGTGGCGGGCTCGCCGGCTGCGAGTGCGCCTTCCAGCTCGCCCGCCTCGGCCACGACGTTCAGCTTCGCGAACAAAAGCCCGTCAAGCGGTCGCCTGCGCATCAAAGCGATTCGCTGGCAGAGCTCGTCTGCAGCAACTCGCTGCGCTCGGATGACCCCACGTCCGCGATCGGCATGCTCCACGCCGAGCTTCGCCGCGTCGGCAGCCTGATTCTCGGCGCGGCGGATCTCACCAAGGTCCCCGCCGGTGGTGCGCTGGCCGTCGAACGCGAGCTGTTCGCACAAGAGGTCGCGTCGCGGCTGATGAAGTCGGGGAAAGTGACGCTGGTGTCCGGCGAAGTCACCGAGCTACCGGCAGAAGGTTCCGTCGTCATCGCCACCGGCCCGCTGACTTCCGCGGCGCTGACAGATCAGCTCGCGAAGTTCACCGGCGAGAAGCTCTATTTCTACGACGCGATCGCCCCCATCGTGTCGGCCGACAGCGTCGACGAGACGATCGCGTTTCGCCAGAGCCGCTACGGCAAGGGCGGGGGCGACGACTATTTGAATCTGCCGATGGAAAAAGACGCGTACCTCGCGTTCGTCGCCGCGCTGAAAGCCGGCACCAAGGTGAAGCCGCACGAGTTCGAAGAACCGAAGTACTTCGAAGGGTGTCTGCCCATCGAGGTGATGGCTGAACGTGGAGATGAGGTCTTGTCGCACGGGCCGATGAAGCCGGTGGGGCTGCACGACCCGCGCACGGGGAAGCGGCCGTGGGCGGTGGTGCAGCTGCGCTACGAAGATCGCGCCGGCACGGCGTACAACCTGGTCGGCTTTCAGACGCGGCTCAGCTGGCCCGAGCAGAAGCGGATCTTCAGCACCATTCCTGGCCTTCAGAACGCCGAATGGCTGCGCATGGGGCAGATCCACCGCAACACGTTCATCGACTCGCCACGGCTGCTCAACCGCGACCTCTCACTGAAGGCCGAGCCGCGCCTCTTCTTTGCTGGGCAGATCTCGGGCGTCGAGGGCTACGTCGAGTCGGCCGCGTGTGGCTACCTGGTCGCGCTCTCGCTTCACGCGCGGCTCACCGGTACGGCGTTCGTCCCGCCGCCAGGCACCACCGCCTTGGGAGCGCTCTACCGCCACGTCACCGGCGACGCGCACCCCGAAGGCGCCAGCTACC
>JAYUXE010000527.1:0-1887 GCA_043753165.1 Archangiaceae bacterium
CTGGTCAGCGGGCATCCACCGTTCGAAGGTGAAAGCGATCTCGCCGTCGTCGCGCGCGTGCTCACCGACCTGCACCGCCCCCTGGCCATCATCCGGCCCGACCTGCCCGAGAAGCTTTCGACCATCGTCGATCGTTTGCTCATCAAACAATCGGACCAGCGTCCGGCGAATGCGGCGCAGGTCAAGCGCGCGCTCGAAGCCGTTGCGAAGCCCGACTACGACTCGGTGTGGAAGCTCGCGAAGAACGCGTTCGATTCCGACACCGCGACGGCGCTCAAGTCGCAGCGGGAAGCGCAGACGACCCCGACGACTCCGACGGGAGGTCAGCGCAGCAAGCCGAAGGCGGTGCGGCAGACGCAGCCGACCCGGGCCGAGGCACCCCCTGCGCCCAACCGCATGCCGCTGGTTCTGATCGCGGGGCTGGTGCTGGCCGCCGGCGGTGGGTTTGCGACGTGGAAGGCGCTGCAGAAAGCGCCCGTGGCCGTCCCTGTCACGGTGGAAGAGCTGCCCACGCCTGTCGAGCCTGTGGGGGTCGCCCCGAAAGCCCCCCAGCCGGTGGAACGGGTGATGCTCACCATCAGCGCGGACCCTGCGACGGCGCGCATCGTGATCGACGGCGATGGAAAGGACTGCAACCCGTGCAAGCTTCAGCGCGCTGCGGGGGCGAAGGCGCGGATCTCTGCCAGCGCCGACGGCTTCGTGCCGCGCACGATGGACGTGGTGTTCGAGACGGCCCGCGAGGTGACCCTGGCGCTGGTTCCGGTGCCAGTGCCAGTGCCAGTGCAGAAGGCGGGCGTGAAGGCCACCGTGAAGAAGGGCGAGAAGCCGAAGGGACTCCAGATCGACTCCCGCAACCCGTACGAGTGAAATAGGGTCTGGGCGTGCGCCTGATCCTGCTGCTCACGTTGCTCGTCCCCGCCCTCGTCCTCGCCCAATCGAAGAAGGAAAAGGAAGACGCGGGCGCCCATTTCACGAAGGGCATCGAGTTCTACAAGGAAGGCAACTACGGCGCGGCGCTGGCCGAGTTCAACGCCGCGTACAAAGCGGTGCCGAGCTACGAGGTGCTGTTCAACATCGGCCTCAGCGAACGTCGCCTGTTCAAGTACGGCGAGTCGGTGAAGACGCTGAACAAGTACCTCGCGGAAGGTGGCGCGAAGGTGCCGAAGGATCGCCGCGAGGCGGTGAAGAAAGAGCTCGACGCGATCAAGTCGCTGGTGGCCGAGGTGACGTTCAAGGTCGAGGGCGCTGCGGCATCGTTGTTCGTCGACGGCGAGGCGCTGGGCAAGTCGCCGCAGGCTGAGCCGCTGCTGATTGGCCCGGGCAAGCACACGTTCCGCGCTGAACGTGAAGGCGAAGAGCCCGACGAAAAGACGCTGGAGCTCGTGTCGGTGACGAAAGTCGAGGTCGCCCTGGCGCCGAAGGTGAAAGCGTTGCAGCCCGGCGATCTCACCGTCGAATCCTTTCCTCCGCTGGCGGTGCTGACCATCGACGGCAAGGTCGCGGGCACGGCGCCGGTGAAGACGAGCCTGCTCGAAGGCGGACACGAGGTGATCGCCGAGCTCGAGGGCTACGTGACGGCGCGCACCGAGGTGGTGATCACCGCGGGCCAGTCGCGCAAGGTCACCATCGAGCTCGAGCCCGTGGGCCGCGGCGTCCGGAAGTTCAAGTTTCCCCTGGTCGGCGTGATCATCACCGGCGTGGGCGCCGCGACGCTTGGCGCCGGGTTCGCGCTCACGGTGCCGGGCCAGAACGCTTCGCGGCAGGTGTCCACCCTGTTCTCGACGGGCGGCACGTGGGACGCAAACTACGCAGCGATCGAAGCGGGCGGAAAGAGCGCGAACCTGTGGAGCACGGTGCTCGTCGTGGGCGGCTCGGTGATCGCGGCGG
>JAYUXE010000528.1:0-1886 GCA_043753165.1 Archangiaceae bacterium
TATCGCCGGGTCGACCGCCGAGTAGTCGTACCAGCACATCGAGCCGACGATCGCGACGTCGCCCACACGGCCAGCTTCACGTCGAATGCGAAGCGGCGACCAGCGCCTGCCACGTCGAGCCCTGGCTGCGCCGGGTGAGACGTTCTTTCCTGCGTTCGAGCGCCGCGTCGTGCGCCTGCTGCTCATCGGTCGAGGTGAGCTGCAGCGGCGGCACCTCACTGCGCTTTCCGTTCGCGTCCAACGCGACGAACGTCAGCAGCGCGCTGGTCGTCAGCGCCCGTTCGCCCGTCATCGGATTCTCCGAATGAACGGTGACGCCCACTTCCATCGAGCTGTTGAACGCAGCGAGCACGCGCGCCTTCAGAATCGCCGTCCATCCGACTTTGATCGGCGCATGAAAGTGCAGATCATCCATCGATGCGGTGACCACCGTCTGCCGGCAGTGGCGCTGCGCCGAGATCGCGCCGCAGATGTCGATCCACCCGATGACGGTGCCGCCAAAGGCTGCCCCCAGCGAGTTGGCATCGCCCGGCAGCAGCAGCTGCGCCATCTCGACCACGGACTGCGAAGGAGGCTTTGGGGGCAGGGGCATCAGTCGGCCAGGAAGTCGGTGACCTTGTCCATGAACTCTTCGGCGCCGCGACCGCCGCGGATGTCCAGCGAGGTGACGTCGAACGTCAGCACGTCGATGCCGTACTTGCCCTGCAGCACCATCGGAAACGTCGCGTAGTAACCGTTGAGCCCGCGCAAGAACGACGCGCCGATTCCCTTCTCTTCTTCGCGGCCGCGCTTCTTGATGCGGCTCATCAGCACGTCGACCTTCGGCACGTCGAAGCAGATCACCTTGTCGGGGTGCACGATGTTCTTCGACAGGCGCTGGAAGTATTCGAAGTACAGCTCGAGCTCGGCGTCCGTCATGTTGCCCAGGCCGTGCAGGTACTTCGCGAAGATCTCGGGGTCTTCGTACAGCGTGCGATCTTGAATGCAGCTCTTCGGCACCGTGTGAATCAGCTCGTGGTGCTCGATGCGGCGAATCAGGAACTCGAGCTGCAGGGTGAAGCTCCATCGCTTCATCTGCCCGTAGTATTCCTTCAAGAAGCGGTTATCGATGACGGGCTCGTCGAAGAGCTCGTAGCCGAACTTCTGGCTGATCATCTTCGCGGCGGTCGTCTTGCCCGAGCCGATGTTGCCGGCCATCGCGACGAACCGCTTCTTCGGTGCCTTCTTCGCTACGCGGCCCAATCGAGCACCACCTTCCCCGACTGCCCCGTGCGCATCGTCTCGAACGCTTCCTGAAAGTCGGCGATCTTGAAGCGGTGGGTGAGCACGGGCGAGATGTCGAGGCCCGACTGCAGCATCGCGGTCATCTTGTACCAGGTCTCGAACATCTCGCGGCCGTACACGCCCTTCAGCACCAGGCCCTTGAAGATCACCTGGTTCCAGTCGATCGCCACTTCAGTCACCGGGATGCCGAGCATCGCGACCCGGCCGCCGTGGTTCATCGCCTTCAACATCGACCGCAGCGCATCGGCGCTGCCCGACATCTCGAGGCCGACGTCGAAGCCTTCGGTCATACCGAGGTCTTTCATCGTTTCGTCGATGGACGAGTGGCTGACGTTGATGGTGCGCGTGGCGCCGAGCTTCTTCGCCAGCGAAAGCCGGTAGTCGTTCACGTCGGTGACGACGACGTGCCGCGCGCCCACGTGTTTGCAGATCGCCGCCGCCATCACCCCAATCGGGCCGGCGCCGGTGATCAGCACGTCTTCGCCGACGAGGTCGAAGCTGAGCGCCGTGTGCACCGCGTTGCCCAGCGGGTCGAAGAACGACGCGATCTCGTCGGGGATCTCGGCCGGAATGCGGAAGACGTTCGACGCGGGAATCGCCAG
>JAYUXE010000529.1:0-1882 GCA_043753165.1 Archangiaceae bacterium
GCACTGAACCCGGTGCCCGACATTCTCGAGCTGTTCGACAAACGGCGCACGTCGGCGCGCTACGCCGCGGCGGGAATTCCAGTGCCGGAATCGTTGGGCGAAATCACCACCGTCGCGCAGCTGGATGCGGCGATGGAAGCGCAAGGCGTGCGGGCGGTGTTCGTGAAGATGTCGGCGGCTTCGTCGGCGAGCTGCCTCGGCATCTACCGGCGGCCGGGCTCGTTTCAGACGACCATCGAGGTGGCGAAGACGGGCTGGTACAACAACCTGCGAATCCAGCACGTGCGCGACCGCGGGCGCATCGAAGAGCTGATCGGCTTCCTGTTGAGCGAAGGCGCCCAGGTCGAGCGCGCGATTCCAAAGGCGAAGCTCGCCGGGGCGTTTTTCGACTTGCGGGTGCTGTGCATCGCGGGTGAGCCGGCGTTCGTCGTCGTCCGGCAAAACGCGCATGAGATCACGAACCTTCACCTGGGCGGGCGGCGCGGCGACCTCGAAGCCTTGCAAGCCGAGGTGCCGGTGGAGTCGTGGGACGCCGCGATGGCGAGCTGCCGGAAGGTCGCGTCGCTGTACACGGCGCACCACGTCGGCATCGATCTTATGTTCGAGCCCGGCTGCGTGCAGCACCGCGTGCTCGAGGCGAACGCGTTCGGAGATCTGCTGCCCAACCTCACCCGCGACGGGCTCAACGTCTGGGAGTACGAGCTGCGTGCGCTGGACGCTATGATGAGGCCGTGAAGCTTCCTGGCTGGGTCACCGACAACAAGACTTCTGTCGAGCGCGAAGCCGCTCCGTGGAGGAACCGAAGCGGAGCGCGCTGCGGCCCTGGCGGCGGTTTGCAGGGCTGCAGCGAAGATCTTGCGCGCGCGGACTGACAGCGCGCAGGTGTTTGATTGGGTCGACCCGCTGCCGGCCAGCAGTGTGGCAGCACTCAAGCGCCTCCGAACGAAGTCACAATGATCGACGCGTCGGATGCGCTCGAACAGGCGGGCCGGTCGCGCGGCGAGGCTATTGAGCCAGAAGGTCGCGCTGCTTGAACGCGAGATAGCCCCAGGCCACGGGGACGGCGGCAACGGCGAGCAGGAGTTCCAGACTCGCCATCCAGGGAACCGCGAAGCCGACGCGGTCGGTAAGCTTCGAGATCGTCGTGGGGTCCTGCGCTGGTCGACCGGCCGAGCACCGCCGCGCCGAACGCGATCCCCGCGCACAGCACGCCGACCAGGCCCTTCACCAGCAGCTCTTGAAGGTGCGGCCACAGCGCGCGGAAGGACCAGGCTCCGGCGTCAACGCCGGTGATGAGGCCCCCCACCCGCAGAGCAGCGCTGCGGCGATCAGCGCCGTGAACAGCGCGAGCACTTCGAGATCGAGGTCGCTGACGGCCGTGATGGCGCCGAAAGTCTTCGTCAAGCCGGCCGTCTGCACCGCGAGCGTCGTCATCGCCGCGACGATCGCACCAAACGCCCAGGCACGCGCTCCAACAGCCCGTCGCCGTAGACGTCGCCGAGCTTCAAATGCGCGAGGTGCACGTACCCGATGTGACACCCGCACTTCTCTGCCGAGCACGACCGCGGCCGAAGCACCGAAGCGAACTCAGCCGAATAGATGTTCCCCAGCACGCCGCGAAGAAAGTGACAGCTGCGCGCATCGCCCGCGCCGTCGACGCTGATGACCGTGTGCCCCCCCGCGCACGCCTTGCCGAGACTGTCGTGCGCGCGAAGGTTGAAATCGAACAGCGGGTCGACCGCACGAAACGCCGCGAGCGCCTCGGCCGGGTACGTCGCCGCGAGCTCCTTCACTGCATTCACCCAGACGTAGACGTCGGCCGGCAGCTCGGCCCGTACCGCCTGAAGCTCGGCGACCGCGGACGGAAACCCGACCACGCCCA
>JAYUXE010000530.1:0-4663 GCA_043753165.1 Archangiaceae bacterium
TGGGCCACGGCCGGGTCGAGGCTGCCGAAGAAGCGGCGCAAATTATCGACGTCGCGCTTGAAGAAATGCTCGGCGCGGCTGTTCTGCGCGGCCGAGATGACCTGGGGGAAATCGATCAAGGTCGGCCCGTCCCACGACAGCAGGACGTTGAACTCTGAGAGGTCGCCGTGAATCAGGTCGGCGCACAGCAACCGAACCACCTGCGCGCGAAGGTCCGTATACATCGCCATCGCGTTCTCGCGCGCAATCGCCGCATCGACGAGGCGCGGGGCAGGGTGACCTTCTGCATCGATCACCACCTCCATCAACAACACGCCTTCGAAGAACATCGACGGCTTCGGCACCCGCGCGCCGCTCGCGTGCAGCTTGAACAGCGCATCCGCTTCTGCCGCCTTCCATTCTTCTTCCGCGGCGGCGCGGCCGAACTTGCTGCCCTTCGTCATCGCGCGCTGCGTGCGCGTGTTCCGGACGGTGCGGCCTTCTTTGTACTCGGCGTTGTTCTTGAAGCTGCGGTGCTCGCGTTCTTTGTAGATTTTGGCGGCGAGGATTTCGTCCGCACGGCGAACGAGCCAGACCTCGGCTTCTTTTCCGCTCTTCAACTGCCCGAGGACCTCGTCGATGATCCCCTCTGTCAGCAGCACCTCGAGACCCATCTCGCCGCAGCACAGTAGGCGCGCCCGCGCCGGTCGTCCACAGTACGCTGCCGTGCCATGACGCCCGCCCCAGCTCCTGCTCCTTCTTCGGGGTGGCCCGGATTGCAGTTCTCTCTCGGCGGAATCCCGGTGCTGATCCGGCCCGCCTTTCTGCTCGTCGCCGTCATCTTCGGGGCCAGCGTCAAGTCACCCGCCCTCACCGCCATCTGGGTCGGCATCGTCTTCGTCTCCGTTCTCATCCACGAGCTCGGCCACGCCGTGGCAATGCGGCTGTTCGGCTACGCCCCATCGATCGAGCTCCACGCGATGGGCGGCCTCACCTCCTGGTCCCGAGAGCGGGTGCCCACACCGGGCCAGCGCGTCCTCGTCACCTTGAGCGGCCCCGGGGCTGGGCTTCTGCTCGGCGGCGCCGTCACGCTCGTGAAGCTCGGCCTCGGCGACGTCACGGACCCGAACCTTCGCTTCGCGCTCGACAACCTGCAGTTCGCGAACATCGCGTGGTCACTGATCAACCTCATCCCCGTGTTGCCGTGGGACGGCGGGCTGATTCTCGACGCCGGCGTCGAGCTCGTCGGCAAGAAGCCGCGGCCGAAAATCGCCGCCATCTCCAGCATCGTCATCGGCGCCGCCGTCGTGCTGTACGCCCTGCGCGGCCCGTCGCTGATGCTCATCTATTTCGGAGCGATGGGCCTCTGGCAGGGCTACCTGCGCCTCAAGCCGAAAGAGCCCGAAGACGACACGCTGGGTCAGGTCTGGTCGCTGATTCAGACGCAGCGCTTCGCCGAGGCCGAACGGTTGGCCGCGGAAAAGATCGAGACCACGGTCGAAGAGGTCCCGCGCGCGCAGCTGTTCGAAGCCATCGCCTGGACCCGCCTCTTCCGCGACGACTGGGCCGGCACCGAGCGTTCGATCGAAAAGATGGGCGCCATCAAGCCGTCGGCCCACCTCGCCGCGATGGTGGCGGCGCACGAAGGCCGCCACGACGACGTCATCACCCTGCTGACGCCGCTGCCCCAGACCGTGCCCGAGCTGCTGCTGCGCACCGAGTCGCTGCTGGCGCTGAAGAAGCACGAGCAGGTGATTCACGACGCGCTGGCGCTGCTCGCCCGCCAGGATCCGAAGCAGAAGCGCCAGTCACAGCGGCTTGCCGCCGCGTTGTTCGAAGCGGGCGCGTTCGAGCCGTCGCTGCAAATCAGCCTCAGCGCGTTCGAGACGCTGCGCGAGCCGGTGCACCTGGTAAATGCGGCGTGTGCCTACGCGAGGCTGGGGCAGGTCTCAGAAGGGCTCGCCGCACTCAACCGCGCCATCGACGCCGGCTACGCCGAACGGAAACACCTGCTCGACGATCCGGATCTGGCTCCACTGCGCGCCGCGCCGGGCTGGCACGCAGCGCTCGCGCGCGTTACGGGTTGACGACTTCCGCGCGTTCGGCCGGGCACGCCTCGACTGCCTGAATCGTCGTGCGGCGGTTCTTTGCGCGCAGCGTCTCGAGCTCTTCCGGGTTCATGTCTTTCGCGGCAGGGGCAGTCGGTTCCGGCTCGTCGGCAACCGGGTTCTTGAAGCCTTCGCCCTTTGCCGAAACGATCTTGTTCGCCGCCACGCCGTTGTCGATCAGGTACTTCTTCACCGCCAGCGCGCGAGCGTTGGTCAGCTTCATCGCATCGGCCGCGGGCAGCTCTTTCGACTCGTGCGCGGTGATCGAAAAGGTCATCGCGGGGCAGCCATTCGCCCATGCCACCACTTCCTTCAGCTGCTTCTGTTCGCCGGCCTCTTCGCCTTCCAGCTGCGCGGTGCCCTTGGTGAAGCGAATGTCGGTGAGCTCCAGCGGCTTCTTTTCCATCGCCGCCTGTTTCCACAACGCGGCCTTCGCCTCGGACGCCTGGGCCGCTGCCTTTGCCGCTTCGAACTCGACCGCCACCGCTTCGTTCAGCTTCTTCGTCGTCTCGCGGCGCAGCTCGATGGTCTGCGTCGCCCGCGCGAGCAGGGTGTTGAGCTCAGCCTTTGCCGCATCCATCGCGACTGAGACCTCGAGCAACTTGCCGCGTTTGATCGCAGCGTCGACCAGCGCTTTGTGCCGACCCATGCCCTCAGTCAGCGCGTCCGTCTGCCCCTTGTCGCTGTCCGCCGACATCTTCAATTCGCCGCACGTCTTGGCGGCGACGTTGGTCGGGTCCAACCCTTCGGTCGCGCACACGCCGCTGATCTGCTGCCTCTGATCGGCGTCCTCTTTCTTGAGGGCGTCGATCTTCGCTTGCCATTCCGCCGCCGACGCGTTCCACGTTTCGGTGACAGGCTTCAGGTCGTCTTTGCAGCTGGCGACCAGAAGCAACGAAGCAATGGCTACGGAAGGGTTGAGAAATCTGCGCATGGCTCTACCTCTCTTTTGACGGGTGAGGGTGCGACGGAGACTCTCAGGTGTCCGACATCGCCTTCACGTCGGCCCACTGCTTGTCCAGGCGGGCCTTCGTCTCGTCCCAGGTGACTGCCGTGGCGGTCTCGATCTCTTTGTAGTCGGTGACGAACGCGTCGCGGGCCGCCCGGGTCTGCTTCACCTTGAGGTCGAGCTCCGTCTTCGCCTTGGCCTTCGACTTCTTCGCCTTCACTTCGATGTCGGCGATCTTCTTGTCGAGCTCGACCAGCTGCTCATTCGTCGAGTGCCGGTAGTCTTCCCGCAGCTTCATGAAGGCGGCCTGCGCTTCGGCGATCTTCTTGTCGGCTTGGGCCTGCGCCTGCTTGATCTTCTCTTCGGCCTCGCGCGCGACCTCGCCAATCTTCTCGTTGGCCTTGGCCTGCGCTTCGTTGGCCTTCTTCTGTTCGTCGGCCGCCTTGTCACAGGCAGTCAGCGAGAGGGCACAGACAACGGCGGCGATCAGGGGGTTGAAGTTCATGTTCGGGCCGCTTCGCAACGGGTGTGCCATTTCGCCCTCCCATGGGGAGTTCAGTGGTCGCCGATGCCCCAGCGCATGGACGCCACGTCTGAGCCAATTTGCTACAGCGCGGCCCTGCAGTCCCGGGCTATGCGGCTGTGCGCGCTATTTGCAACAGAGGTGCACCGAGAATGGCTGACACGCTCCCACTTCCGTCGATGGCCCCACTGACCCCGGTGCCTGTTCCGCTCACCGACAGTCTCATTGGAACCAAGCTGAACGGGTTCGTCATCACCGGCGCGCTGTCGGCGGGTGGAATGGGCGTCGTCTATGAGGCGCGGCACCCGATCATCGGGCGGCGCGCAGCGGTCAAAGTGATTCGCCCCGAGCTGCTGAATGATGGCGACCTGAGCGCCCGCTTTCTTCGCGAAGCCCGAGCAGTGAGCGCCGTGAAGCACCGAAACGTGGTCGAGATCCTCGACTTCGGCGCTCTGCCCGACGGCTCGCAGTACATGATGATGGAGTACCTCGAGGGCGACACGCTGGCGCAGGTCATCGCGCGCGAAGCCCCGATGCGCCCGGCCGACGCGCTGCTCCTCTGCGAAGAGATTCTCGCGGGCCTCTCGGCCGCGCACCAGGTCGGCGTCGTGCACCGCGACCTCAAGCCGGCGAACATCATCTTGATGCGGCAGTCGGGCGGCGAGCTGATCGTCAAGGTCTTGGACTTTGGCCTCGCCCGTCAGCTCGACACCACGCCAGAGCCTGCGACGCGCGAGTCCGTCTCTAACCAGTCGTTGGGGAAGACCAGCCTTCTGGCCGGCACTCCCGAATACATCAGCCCCGAGCAGGTCTCTGGAGCGCAGGTCGGGCCGCAGGGCGACCTCTACGCGCTTGGCGTCATCCTCTACGAGATGCTGTCGGGGCGGCTGCCGTTCAATTCGCCGTCGCCCTGGGAAATGATGCAGCAGCACCTGAAGGCCGAGCCGCCGCCGCTGCCTCCGGGCTTGTCGGCGCCGATCGCAGACTTCGTGATGCGGCTGATGCGAAAGGATCCGGCCGATCGCCCGCTGGGCGCGCGAGACGCGGTGGCCGAGATCACACGCCTCAAGCAGGCAATCACCAACCCCCGGCTGCCAGACACGA
>JAYUXE010000531.1:0-1881 GCA_043753165.1 Archangiaceae bacterium
CCCAGCTGCTTCGCCAGAAAAATCTCGGCCATTCCGCCTTCGGCCAGCTTCCGCACGAGGAAGTACTTTCCGAACGGGCGCACCGCGACCTGGCCAATCGGCTCACGCGAACCTGAATTTGTCGCAGTCGGAGTCAGCGGCGCACCGTCCGCACGGTATAGACCTCAGCCCCGTTCTTCCCAACGACGCGAAACAGGAATCGCCCTCCGGGCAGCGGCGACACCTTCGTGTTGAACCGCGCCTTGTCGTCCAGCTCCAACGCTCGCCCGTTCACGAACACCTTCGCCCCCACCGGAGCGACCCCCACCACCGTCCCACCCGCCACCGATTTGATCAGCAGCGTCGGCACCGCGTTGTCGTAGACGATCTCGAGCTTGTTCAGCTTGCCGCCGCGCAGGCCCGCGCCTTTCGAGTCCACTGGCGTCACGCTCCACAGGTACTTGCCCTCGGCCAGCGCGCCGTCGAGCACCACCTGCAGGTCCTTCACCGACTTCTCGATCAGCGGCGCCGACAACGCGCCTTCCTTGAACACCGACAGCTTGTACTTCGCGGCGCCCGCGTCACCCGCGAACGTGAACGTCAGCGCCGGCGGCTTGTCCTGGTAATAAATCGTCGTCTTGTCCGCGCCGTCCTGGACTTCGTTACGGCGCAAGTCGAGCTCGCCCGCCGACCTCGGCTCCGCCGCGAAATACGCGCTTCCGCGATCCACCTCCTTCTCGCCATCGAACACCCGCCAGTACAGATTTCCCCGCGCCGGCACCGGCACCGACACGAACCGCTGGTGCAACACGCCCGCGACCAGCGGCTCGGTGAACGATGGCCCCGTCGCGACCTCGACCCGGTACGCCTTTGCGTCGTCGCCATCCCAGACCAACGACATCCGCCCCACGTTCGGGTGGAAGACTTTCAGGCCCATGCGCGTCGGCAGCTGAAGCACGTCACGCACGGGCTCCGTCACTTCCACCACCGTGCCGACCTTTGCGCTCTGCCCGCCCTGCACCACCTTTGCTTCTTCGTTCGGCCGTTCGATTCGCAAGTCGCCCGCGACCGCGCCGACGTCGAAGCCACTCACCGTCTTCGTCACCGTGAACTGCCCGCCGACATCGCTGACCAGCGTCAGCCCGCCGCCCAGCCGCACCTTGCCCTTCTTCGTCAGCGTCCCCGCGACGTCGCCCTTCTTCAGGTCGACCTCCGTCTCGTCCCCCACCGCACTGACGAACCCCGCTTCACTGCCCTTGCCGAACACCAGCTTCGTCGCGCCGGCCTGCAGCGTCGCCTTGCCGTCCTTCACCCGCACCGCGTCGCCGTCTTCCAGCGCGACCGCCTTCTTCCCCATCGGCGTCCACGTCTTGCCGTCCTTCTTCTTGAGCTCGGTCTTTCCACCCGGGAAGATCGTCACCTCGACCGCCGGCAACACCATCACCGGCTTCTTCCCCTGCTCGACCTTCTCGCCCGCGGCGGCGGTCGTCATTTCGCCGTTGCGCGACACCATCTCGATCTGCCCGATCTTCACGTCCACGCTCGCCGTGTCGACGCCGACGTCGACGGCCACTTCGCTCTTGCCGACGCGCGTGAGCCCGAACGGCGTGAGAATCGAGAGTGACACCTGGGGCTCAATCTTTTCCCCCGCCTTCGCCGCCGGCACCCGCGTCAGCACCAGGCCGCGCGCCACGTTCAACACCAGGCCGCCTTCGCCTTCGGCAATCGTGAACCGCGCGTCCGGCCCGACCTCGACCCGGCGGCCCCCGGGAAAACGCACCGTGGCTTCCGCGCCTTCGCCCGTCTCGATCGCGTCGCCGATGAACAGGTAGCCCAGCTGCGCCGGCCCGACCCTGCCGCCGCGATCCAGCGTCACCGCGCCCTTCGTGATTTCCAGATGCG
>JAYUXE010000532.1:0-1880 GCA_043753165.1 Archangiaceae bacterium
TGAATGAAGTCCGCGTCGGCGGTGTGACACCCCGCGCAGCCGACGATTTCCAGGTTCTGCCGCAGCGGGCCGTCGAGAGCCAACGGCGTCCGCGAAGAAGGGCTCACGCGCACCGAAGGCGCTCGAAAACGTTCGGGCACGAGCAAAGTGCGCGCCTTCAACGCGGCCGCGTTCTCCTGAGCCCACGCGAGAAACTCCGTTCGAAGCGGCCCACCCGCATTCAGCGTCTCGACGTCGAGCTGTTGAAACAGGGGTGGGTTCTGAAGCTGCGGCGTCCACTGGCGCCATTCCCACGGGCCGAGCGTGAGCTCCAGCGTCTCGGCGACGACGAAGCGATCGCGCGTGAGTCCTTCGGCCAACGCGACCCGAAGCGAAGACGTCAGCGCTTCGCCTTCCAGCGACGACAAATCCGCCCACTTCTGCGCCACCGCCGTGCAGTCACCGGCTTTCGCTGGCTGCCTGAAGACGAAGAGGACGTGAAACGGCTGCAGCGCCGGGTCCTCGCTGGCCATCGAGACGCGCAGCTCGCCGCAGTGGACCCCTGGCGAAGCGAGGTCGATGCGATTGTGAATGCCCGTCACCTTGAAGCGAAGCGCCTCGAGGTCCCACGCCGACGGGTCGTTTCCCAATGACTCGACGTACTGCGCGGGCAGGGGCCGGCCATCGAAGCGGCGAAACCAGGTGTTCAAAAACGGCCCGCCTTTTCCATCGGGCGCGACGGTGTTCAGCATCTTCCCGAACGAGAGGTCGGTGTTGCGCCAGAAGAGGCTGTGGTCTGCCTTCACTGGCACCGGCGCCGAGCAAGCGACGAGCAACAACATGAGGACGGCGCGGCGCATCGCAGCGGGTTCTACACCTGTCCACGCGAGGCTTCACTGCAACCCCCGTCGAGGCGTCGAGTCCCGCGGCAGCGTGCAGCGCTCGACGGACCCGGGCGGCTCGCGCGGCGTCGCAAACGTGCTGATGGTGCAAGCGGGTTAGAGCGGGCTTCAGACTTCGCTGGGATGATTGCCGGGCAGGCGCCGCGGTCTAGATTCGCCGACGTGCTTCCCCTGCTCGTTGCATTGATGTCCGGCGCGAGCCCCGTGCTGCTGCAGGACATCGCCCCCGGAGCCGCCCTCGACTCCGAGTCCTACCTCGAGGTCGACATCGGTGATGCACCGAACCTGCTCGTCATCGCCACCGAGTTCTGGGGCACCGAGCTGTTCACGGTGCTCGAAGGGCGCCGGCAGCTCATCGCAGACCTCTGCCCCGGCCCGTGCAGCGGAAATCCGAGCGCCATCACCCGAATCGGAACGCGTTTCTTCTTTCTCGCCACCGACGCGCCGGGCGTTGCCGAGCAGCTCTGGATTTCCGACGGCACCGCAGCGGGCACGCTGAAGCTCGCAGACGGCGCCTCGCACCTGGTGCTGCTCGGAGCGCAGCTGGTGTTTCAGCGAAGCAGTGGCGTCTGGGTCAGCGATGGTTCCGTGGCGGGGACGAAGCCCCTCGCGTGGGGCGCGGGCAAGACGCTGGTCTCGGCGCAGGCGACACCGTTGCACCGCTTCGTTTCCGTCAGTCCGAGCCAGTGCGAAGTGTTCGTGACCGGCGTCGACGTCGGTGAGGCCACCGCGTTGCCGATGCCCGCGGGCACGGCGGCCTGTGCCGAAGGCCTCGTCACCCTCGGCGAGCGTGCCTTCGTGCCGCTGACCATCGGGCTCTACCGCTTCGAACCTTCCGCAGCGCCAACGTTGATCGACGCCGCCGGCTCGAACCTCGCGCGCGTCGGCGCTGGCCTCTTCTTCTTTCGGCACGCCGCGGGCGCGCTCTCGTTGTTCCACAGCACGGGCGAACCGGGCGGCACGACGGCACTCGGCACCGCCACCCCGAGCGCGGACGTG
>JAYUXE010000533.1:0-1878 GCA_043753165.1 Archangiaceae bacterium
TCGAAGCTGGTGCAGGTGGGGATTCGCGACTTCTCGGAAGCCGAGTTCGATCTGATCGAAGCCAGCGACGGGAAGATCGAGACGTTCTTCGACGCGAACCTGGCGCGGTCGAAGCTGGGCGGTATGGCGTGGCGAGAGCTCGTCGACAACCTCGTCTCGGTGTTGCCGCAGAACGTGTACCTGTCGTTCGACATCGACGGGCTCGACCCGACGCTCTGCCCCCACACCGGCACCCCGGTTCCGGGCGGGCTCTCGTTTCACGAAGTGATGGGGCTGCTCGAAGGCGTCGCGCGTTCGGGGAAGAAGATCGTGGGGTTCGATCTCAACGAGGTCGCGCCCGGCCCGGACACCGAGTGGGACGGAAACGTGGCGGCGCGCCTGCTCTACAAGATGATCGGCTGGATGCTGAAGACCTAGGGACGAAAAGAGAGCCGCCTTTAGCGGGTCCCGCATCGGACCCGCAGGCGAACGATCGTCCCCATCAAGACAGCTATTCCGCGTTCCAGTCGGACGCGGGCAGCACCTTCCAGCCGGTGTCGACTTTGCCGGCCTTGAAGCGGACGACGCGAATGGGCCACTCGCGCGGCGTCTTTGCCGGGCCTTCCTTGCTGAGCACCGTCCACCGGTGAATTTCCAGCGAGTACTTGCCCGACGTGCCGGCCTTCGCGAGCAGCGGGCGCATCGGGTTCTTCGGGTGCCAATAGACTTCCTTGCCGACGCGCAGCGCGTACGCGAGCACGGGGTGGGCCTTCAGCAGCGCGGCGGCTTTTTCACGCGTCGGGGCCAGCAGCTTTTCGGCTTCTTCCTTCGAGACTTCGACCATCTTGAGTTCGTCGCCCACGGACTCGGCGCCCATCATCTTCGTCAGTGCCTTGCGGCCCGCCTTGTCGAGGTCCGTCATCATCCCGACCGCGTGACCGACGTCGGCCTCTTCCTTCTTCACCGGGTCCTTCGCCTTGAGCTCCCAGTTTTCCAGCGAGAACAGCTGGGCATTCATCGTGACGCCGCCAAGCAGCAGATCCTTGCCCGCCTCGTCGCCTTTGCCGGTGAGCGCGTTCAGGTACGTTTCAGCGGCCTTCTTCGCCTCGTCGTCCTGCGCCAGCGCGGGCAAGGCGAAAAGCAAAGCGGTCGCAACGAAGAGCTTTTTCATGGGCCCTTCTTAGTGGATTCTGCCGGCCATGAACCACGGCCTTGTGCTTGTGCTGAGTCTGGCTGCCGGGGATCTGGCGTCGCGCCGGGATCCGGTGGTCGAGGTCGTTCAAAAGACGTCTCCTGCGGTGGTCTACATCGGCACCGTTCAGCTGGTGGACGGCTTTCGGACGCGAAACCCCTTCCAGGAATTCTTTTACGGCGAACGCGAAGAGAAGCGCGCCGTCGAAGGCCTGGGCAGTGGTGTGATCGTCGACGCCGCCGGGCTCATCGTCACCAACGAGCACGTCATTCGCGGCGCTTCCGAGATTCACGTCGTGCTCGCCGACGGCCGCCAGGTCGACGCCGAAGTCATCGGCTCGGACGCCGACAACGATCTCGCCGTGCTCAAGGTGAACGCGAAAGGACCGTTGCCGTTCGCGAAGGTCGGCACGTCCAGCGACCTCATGATCGGCGAAAAGGTGATCGCGATCGGCTCACCCTTCGGCCTCAAGAAGACCGTCACCGCCGGAGTCGTCTCGGCCATCAACCGCAGCTTCAAGGCCGACGGCCGCACCTTCAACGACTTCATCCAGACGGACGCCTCGATCAACCCGGGCAACTCGGGCGGCCCGCTGTTGAACATCGACGGCGACGTGATCGGCATCAACTCGGCGATCTTCGCCAGCGCGCAGGGCATCGGGTTCGCGATCCCCGCCGACAAAGTGAAGCGCATCGTCAACGAGCTCA
>JAYUXE010000534.1:0-1877 GCA_043753165.1 Archangiaceae bacterium
CCTGAGCCCGCGTCTTCGCAAACCCCGTAGCGTTTCGTCCCGCTGCGAAGTTTCGCCACGTCCGCGCGCCCGCGCCGAGACCAGAGAGCGACCCCCTTCGACCTCTGCCGCAGGTGCGAGCAGGCTGCCGTCGACTCCGCTGGGGTGATCGGGCCCGCTTGGCATCGATGGTGCTGCTGCGTGGACGGATGAACCGACCTTTGCTTGCCCTGCTCCTCGCCGCCGCCGTCCCCTCGCTCGCGCAGTCCGCTGTGGAGTCGAAGGGCCCTTCGAAAGAATTCGAGACTTTCATGAAGTCGCTGGAAGGCAGCTGGAAGTGTGAAACGAAGCGGGTGGCAGGCGCCGCGGGCCCTGACTCCGCCGAGCAGGTCGTGAAGTCGACGATCAAGATCTCGAAAGACAAGGACATGGGCGGCATGTGGTACCGCGGCGATCACCAGATCCCGAAGGCCAAGACCACCGCCGAGAAGCGCGGCGTGTTCCTGATGGGCTGGGACCCGATGGGCAAGCAGGTGCTCGTCACGACCTACAACAACGGCGGCAACGCGACGCTCGGCTTCGGTTCGATCAGCGGGGAAGGCGTGATGGTCATCAGCGGCGAAGGTCACATGATGGGGAAGCCGACCAGGTACCAGGAGACGCTGACGAAGGCGGCCGACGGCAGCTTCACCCAGAAGTTCGAGGCCGATGTCGGCAAGGGGCTGCAGGCGATGGGCGAGAACGTCTGCAAGAAGTAGCCTGCCGCCGCATGACGTACCTTCAGGACAAGCCCGCGAAGGCGGGCCACGACACGAAGACGCCGCAGAAGCTCATCGACTTCATGATGACGCAGTGGCGCCCGCAGAGCCGCGCGTTGCCGAAGCCCATTCGCCAGGCGGCCGCACACGCCCGCCGCCGCGCCGCCGTCGGTGCGTCGTTTCCGGGCGAGGCCCTGGTCATCCCCACGGGTCACGAGCAGCTGCGCTCGAACGACACCCACTACCGCTTCCGCCCGGGCTCCGATTTCTTCTGGCTCACCGGCAACCTCGAGCCCGACTGCGTGCTCGTGCTCAGGCCCGACGAAGACGGCTTCCACCACGCGATTCTTTTCGTCGAGCCCAACCCGGGCCGCTCGAACGTCACGTTTTTCACCGACCGAAAGAAGGGCGAGCTCTGGGTCGGGCCGCGTCTCGGCGTCGAACAGAGCCAGGCGCGCTTCGGCGTGGAAGAGGTGCGCGCGCTCGACACCCTGCCCGCTTTTCTCAAGCAGCTGCCGCGTGCGCGCGTCGTCAGGGGCTTGTCACCGGCCGTCGACGCAGCGCTGCCACCCATCGATGATCGCGACCAGGGCCTGCCGCAGGCGATTTCCGAGCTGCGGCTCATCAAAGACGCCGAAGAGATTCGCGAGCTGCAGACCGTGATCGCCTCGACGAAGCGCGGCTTCGAAGACGTGCTTCGCGCGATGAAGCCCGGCCAGTCTGAACGGCACATCGAAGGGGTGTTCAACCTGCGCGCACGGGTCGAAGGCAACGATGTCGGCTACGGCACGATTGCCGCGTCCGGTTCGAACGCCTGCATCCTTCACTGGACGCGCAACGACGCCGCGATGAAGAAAGGGCAGCTGCTGTTGGTCGACGCCGGCGTCGAAGGCCACCAGCTCTACACGGCCGACATCACGCGCACGATTCCCGTCTCGGGGAAGTTCACCCCGGCGCAGAAAGAGATTTACGCGCTCGTCTGCCGCGCCCAATCGGCGGCGTTCACCGGCGTGAAGCCCGGCAACGACTTCATGGAACCCAACCGCCGCGCGATGCGCGTGCTCGCTGAAGGGTTGATCGGCTTACGCATCTTGAAGGTGCCGCTGGAGGACGCGTTGAAGGAAGACGCGCAGCTCTACA
>JAYUXE010000535.1:0-4649 GCA_043753165.1 Archangiaceae bacterium
TGGTGCTCAAGGGCGGCGGCAAGGCCGAGCTGCCTGCCACCCGGCGAATCGCGCTCACCCTGGCCGGCGTCCGCGGCCTGATCCCCGAGAAGAACAGCGAGTGGGAAAGGACGATCGACGTCACGGTCGAGCTGGTGAAGGCCGGCAGCGGCGACCCCAACCCGCTGCCGAAGCCCGAAGGCACCCCCAACCGCGCGGGCGAGTTCCTGCTCACCGTCTCGCGCCAGCTGCTGCAGAAGCAGCAGCCCGATGCCGCCCGGCCGCTGCTCGAGCAGTGCGTCACCCAGGATCCGAAGAACGCCGAGTGCCACTACCTCTATGCGCAGGTGTGGCAGCTGTTCGGCGACAAGCGGACGATGAAGAAGCACGCCTGCCTCGCGATCGCGCACGGCGTGGGGGATCTCATCACCGAGAAGTCGCGTGAGCTGCTCGGTGGCGAGGTCTGCCGCTAGTCCTCTGCTGCGGCGCGCGATGCTCTGGCTCCTTGTGTGCTCGTGACTCGCGCGCCCGCCTCGTGACGGGACACTTTGCGGTTCGGCTCGAAGCGAAAGCTCACGCCCGGCGTGCGCGCGCGGGGTGCCCGGCGAGGAAGACGTCGAGGTGGCGGGCGACGAACGCGTCGAGGTCCAGCGGCCGGCACGTCTTCCCCGACAGCGAGTCCTGGTGCAGCAGCCCGAGCACCAGCGGCGAGAGAAACTCGAGCGCAGCGAACCGTTCGTCGCACGGCGCCAGCTGCCCGCGCTGGATGTGCGCCCGCAACAGCTGTTCCATCGACTGCAGCAGCGGCTCGAGCACCGAGGTGACGTAGGTGGGGCCCAGCGCCCGCGCCGACAGGCCGGACGCCAGCGAGCGCGCCTGCACGTTGCCCACGCCGTGAACGACCCAGGCCTCGCGCAGGACCGCGACGAACCCTTCGAGCGAACGGCGCACGTTCGAGTGGGTGGGCGTCGACGCCATCGCGAGGTGCGGCGCCGCTTCGATGCGGGTGTACTCGAGCGCCGCGCGGATCACGCCCTGCCGGTCGCCGAAGTAGTGCTTCAGCGACGACACCGTGGTGCCCGACACGCTCGCCAGCTCGCGGAGGCTGGCGTGCAGGCCCTCGTCGGCGAACACCGCTGCGCGCACCTTCTTCGCCAGGTCCCAGCGGCGCTGGTCGTACCCGGCGTTCCTTGCCCCCTGCGTTCTTGCCATCCGAAGGGAATAACAGCGCGCAAGTGAAACAATCAATAAAGCCTTGCGTAACTTTGGCTCAAGACTTTTGGCGTCATTGATTGGTCGATATGAATCTATGAAATTTCCTCTCATTCTCCTGCTGGTGTCGGCTGAGGCCCTGGCCCAGCCGCTCGAGCAGTTCCTCGAAGCGGCGGCTTCCCAGAACGTCGACGTGCAGCTGGGCGCGGCTGCCACCGCCCGGGCTGCGGCCGAAGCAGGGCAGGTGTGGGGCACGCTGCTGCCGTCGCTGTCGGTGAGCGCCGCCTATGTGCGCAACGAGCGCGCGACGGCCATCGAGGTGCCGGCCGGCCCATCGACCCGGACCCTCACCATCGCTCCGCTGAATCAGCTCGAGGCTTCGGTGAGGGTCGAGCTGCCGCTGATCGACGTCAACCGCTGGGTGCGCACCGCGGCGTCGAGCGCGTCGGCCCGCGCGGCCGAGCAGCGGGAAGCCGGCGCCCGCGAGCAGGTCAGCCGGCAGGTGATCCTCGCCTACTACGCGGCCGCCGGCGCCTCGGCGCTGCTCGAGTCGACGTTGCAGTCGGTCGAGGTCGCGCGCGCCCAGCTCGACCAGCAGCACTCGCGCAGCCAGGCCGGGGTTTCGACCGAGCTCGAGGTGGTGCGGGCGACCGCCGAGCTGCTGCGCAACGAGCAGGTCGTCGCCGACGCGCGCGCTGCCGAGGCGAACGCCCGCCGCGCGCTCGCTTCTTTGACCGGGCTCGAAGCGGCCACTTTTCCCCCGCTCGCCGCCGATGACCTCCACCTCGAGGCGCCGCTGGCCGAGCTCGAGCGCAACGTGTCGCAGCTGGCGTCGGTGAGGGCGGCCCAGACGGACGTGGACGCTGCGCAGCGGGCGCGCGCGGCGGCGGCGACCGTGTTGATTCCCTCTGTCAGCGCGCAGGCCACCCAGCGGTTCACCAACGCCACCGGCTTCCAGGATCAGAGCGCGTCGTGGAACGCAGGTCTCGAGCTGAGGTGGCGGCTCGACGTGTCGGCGGTGCAGGCGATTCGCGCTGCCGGCGCCTCGGCGCAGCTCGCCACCCTCACCGAGCAAAAGGCCCGCCTGGCCGCGCGGGACCAGATCCACGCCGACTGGCAGCGGACCCTCGCCGCGGGCACCAAGCTGCGCGCTGCGCGTGGCCAGGCCGTCGCCTCGAGGCGCGCGGCGGCGCTGGCGGCCGAACGGAACGCAGCGGGCGTCGCGACCCAGCTCGAGGTCATCTCAGCCGACCGCGATCGGCTGCTGGCTGACGTGAGTGAGATCATGGCGCGCTTCGAGCTCGCCTCAGCCCGCGCCTGCCTGCGCCTGAGCGCCAACCTCACCCCCGAGGTGGCCCGATGAGTCGCCCGCTCGCGCAGCCCCTCACAGCCAGAGCTGGCTTCCTGGGGCGGTGGCGGACGATGGCCGCCATCGCGCTGAGGATGATGTTTCACGAACGGTTGAAGCTCGTGGGCACGCTCTTCGGCGTCGTCTTCGCCGTGGTGCTCGGAAACTTCCAGGCCGGCACCTTTCTGGCGCTGCTCGGGAAGAACCGGATGTTCGTCGAGAACGCGCAGGCCGACATCTGGATCGCGCCGCCGGGCACGCGCCAGTTCCAGGGCGGAAAGCCACTGACCGACGCCCAGCTGAACCGCGCGCGAGCGACCGCCGGCGTCGCGTGGGCCGAGCCGCTGGTGCTCCAGACCGCCCAGCTGCAGCTGCCCAACGGGGGATCCGAGCCGGTGTCGCTCGTCGGCGCGCGCGGGCCAAGGTACGCCGGAGGCCCGTGGAACCTGGTGCGCGGCTCGACCGAGGCGCTGGGCCAGCCCAACGCGGTCATCTTCGAAGACGCCGAGCGCGAGAAGATGGGCGGGCTGAACCTGGGGTCGATGCGCGAGGTGTCGGGCCACAAGGTCCAGGCGGTCGGCTTCACCTGGGGGCTGCTGCCGTTCGGGCCCGCGTACGCATTTGCCGAGCAGAAGCTGGCGCGGGAAATCCTGGGCAGGCCCGAAGGCGAGCACACCTTCTTGATGGTCGGCGTGGCGCCGGGCACCGCTGCGATCGAGGTGCGGCGCCGGCTGCAGGAAGCGCTGCCGGATACTCGGGTGATGACGCGCGACGAGTACCTGCACGAGATCCTCGTCTACATCGTCACCGGCACCCAGATTGGCTTGAGCTTCGGCATCTCGACGTTCATGGGGTTGCTCGTCGGGCTGATCACCGTCGCCCTGTCGATGTTCTCTTCGGTGATCGACAACATGCGCCAGTTCGGCACGCTCAAGGCGATCGGCTCGACCACCCTCGACCTGGCGC
Organism: Archangiaceae bacterium; assembly: GCA_043753165.1. Classification (GTDB taxonomy): domain Bacteria; phylum Myxococcota; class Myxococcia; order Myxococcales; family Myxococcaceae; genus JAGSPQ01. Next base: position 3,506 of record JAYUXE010000535.1, read on the forward strand.
GGCTGCTCTTCATCCAGGCGGTCATCTACGGCGTGATGGGCTCGTTGATTGGCCTGGGCCTCGTCTCGGGAATGGTGTCGGGCATGCGCAACCCGCAGCTGACCCCGATTCTGCCGCTCGAGGCCTTTGGGATCTCGGTGGGGCTGATGGTGGTCGTCTGCATTCTTGCCTCGGTGCTCGCGCTGCTGCGGCTGCGCAAGCTCGAGCCCGCGATGGTGTTCCGATGAGCCCGGCGATCGCGCTCAAGGGCCTCACCAAGGTGTACGGCGAAGGCGCGCTTGCCCTGCGCGTGCTCAAGGGCATCGACTTGACGGTAGAGCAGGGCGAGTTCCTGATGCTCGTCGGCCCCTCGGGCAGCGGCAAGACGACGCTGCTGTCGATTCTCGGCTGCGTCCTGTCGCAGACCGCCGGCGAGGGCTACCTCTTCGGGCAGCCGCTGCACGGCCGGAAAGAGCGCGAGCTGCCCGCGATGCGCCTGTCGTACATCGGCTTCATTTTTCAGGGCCACAACCTGATGCCGGCGCTCACCGCCGAACAGAACGTCGCCGTGCCGCTCGAGCTGCGGGGCTACTCGCGCCGCGCGGCGCTTCAAGAAGCGCGCGACACCCTGGCGGCCGTGGGCTTGAGCGACAAGTTTGCTCGTCGGCCCGACGAGCTGTCGGGCGGTCAGCGGCAGCGCGTCGCGGTGGCGCGGGCGGTCGCCGGGCGGCCTCCGCTGATCCTCGCCGACGAGCCGACCGCCAGCCTCGACGCCGAGTCCGGGGCGCAGGTCAGCGCGCTGCTCAAGCGCCTGGCTGCCGAGCGCGGCCACACCGTCGTCGTCGTCACCCACGACAGCCGCATCTTTCACCTCGCAGATCGCATCGTGCACATCGAAGACGGGCTGCTGGTCGCGCCCGCTGGCCAGGAGCACCCTTCATGAACCGAATCGGAAAGGTCGTACGGATCTCGCTCTTCTTCCTGGGCCTTGGCACGTGCGGCGCGCAGATCGTCGTGGCGGCGACGGCGCCCCCGGTGACCGTGCCGCTCGCGGCCGACAAAGTCACCGCGCAACGCACCGCCGTCTTCAAGGGCGGAGGCACCGACACGACCGCCGCGCTGCCCGAGGCGGGTGACCGGGTGGGCGGCAACGGCGTCGTCGAGC
>JAYUXE010000536.1:0-1874 GCA_043753165.1 Archangiaceae bacterium
GGCGTCATCGATGACGACGAGGTCTGCGTCGCGGGCGAGGCGGCGGTGTTGAAAACCGTCGTCGAGGAGCAACAGCTCAAACCCTGCAGCGCGGGCCGCGAGCGCGGAAGCGACGCGGTCGGCACCGACGTAGACGCGAACCCCAGGGCAGCGCGAGGCGATGAGGCGCGGCTCGTCACCGGCCAGCGGCTCGGGGGCCATCGCCGAGGACTCGAGCTCGAGGGGAACAGAGGAGCTTCGGCCGTGACCGCGGGTGAGAACGGCGACGCGCCTGCCGTGTTGTTGCGCGAGCTGGGCGAGGAAGATGACGGTGGGCGTCTTGCCCGCGCCGCCGACGGTGAGATTGCCGACCGAGACGATGCGGACGCCGTCGACGCGAACGGGGCGAACCGGCCTCGCCGCGGCCGCGACGGTGAACATGCCGGAGGTGATCGCGAGCGCGGGCGTCGCGAGCGCGTGCGATAGGCCGCGATCGGCCTTCGGGTACCAGAGGCGTTCGAGCCAGGTTCGCATCAGCGGACGCGGTCGTAGAGGGCGATCACCGAGGCGGCGATCTGGTCGGGCGTCGAGACGGGCAAATGGCGGCGCGCGGCAGAAAGCGACGCAGACACCACGGCGTCGGGGTCAGGAGGAACCAGCGCGTCGGCCACGCGGGGCAGCGCGCCTTCGTCGACCGAGATGACGCGAACGCCACACGACCGCGCCTGCGCAGCCGCGCGACCCGAGAAGTCATTGCCGAGGCCCAACACCCAGACTTCATCGAAGGCCTGCAGCCAGCGCACGAACTCAGGGCCAGGCTTGTAGCCGGTGAAAGTGACCGCGTTCTCGATTCGTCGAGAGAGCACGCCCACGCGAAGCACCGCGCCGAGCTCACCGTCGCCGATCAGCACGAGACGCGCCGCAGCGTTCTGACGATGCAGGCGGGCGAACGCCTCGATGCCAACTTCGTGGCGCCGCGATCGCTGAAAGGTCGAGACCATTCCAATCAACGGGGCGCCTTCGAGGCCGAGCTCTGTGCGAAGGGCCGCGCGATCGGCTGGCGGGCGAAACGAATCGGCGACGAGCGCCGGCATCACCAGACACGGCTTCGCAGCGAGCTGCGCCGCGAGCCCATCGGTCGGCACCGTCCACCCGTCGGCGCGGGGAGTCGTCCATCGAAGCGAGCGCGGCGCGTGGATGGAACGGATGATTTTGGAGCCGCGCGGGCGGCCGAAGGCAGCGACGACGTGGTCGTGCGTGAAGTGGCAGTGAATGATGTCCGCGGCGCGGCGCTTGAGGGCGCGGGCGTCTGAGAAGATGCGGCCGGGGGCGCTCTTCACCGAAAGCTCGAGGCCGCAGTCTTCTTCGAGCAGGCCGAGCTCCTGGAAGTACGGCAGCGCGGGCTCTTCACTGGTGACCCGGGTGCGCTTGCGATCGATGGCGACCTTGACGTCGTGGCCGAGGCGGCGCTGGGCGTCGGCGAGAAGGGCGACGGCTTCTGCGGGGCCGCTCCAGACGGGGCTGGCGAGGGTGTGAAGGATGCGCACCGGGGCGTCAGTGTGGCGCAGGTTTCAGCAGGCTGACGAGACAATCGACGTTGCGCTCGCTCGCGCCGGAGACCTGTTGCACGGTCGCGAGCGCGAGCTGCCCCAGCGATTGAAGCTCGCCCGGCTGCGACAAGAGCTCGGTGACGACGCGCAGCAGGTGATCGGCGTCGTTGACCTGAATGCCACCACGGCCCACCAGCACCTGCACGCTGTCGCGGAAGTTCTCCATATGCGGGCCGAACAGCACGGGCCGCCCCTGCGCCGCAGGCTCGAGAATGTTCTGACCGCCGCGCGTGGTGAACGAGCCGCCCACGAACACGAACGTGGCGAGCCCGTAGGCGCGGGCGA
>JAYUXE010000537.1:0-4642 GCA_043753165.1 Archangiaceae bacterium
GGCAACGCGAACGCGCTCACCGGCCCGTCGGGGCTCGAAGACGTTCAGAAGGTGCACGACGCGCTCGCGGCCGCGTTGAACCTTGGCAGTGGGTCGGCGGTGCTGTCGGCCTCCACCGGTGTCATTGGCGTGCGGTTGCCGAAGGAAAAAATCATCGATGCGCTGCCGAGGTTGGTGGCGGCGCTGACGCACGCTCCGGAAGCGGCGGCCGAAGCGATTCTCACCACCGACACGCGAATGAAGGTCGCCTCGCGCACCATCTCGCTGAACCGCAAGCAGGTGACGCTGTCGGCCATCTGCAAGGGCTCGGGGATGATTGCGCCCCAGCTCGCGACGATGATTGCCGTCATCACCACCGACTGCTCGATTTCCGCGCCGATGCTGCAGCAGGCGCTGGTCTCGTCGATGGAAGGAAGCTTCAACAACCTCACCATCGACAACGACATGTCGACGAACGACGCCGTGTTCGTGCTGGCGAACGGGCTCGCGGGCAATGCGCCCATCACCGCCCCGGGTGACCCGTTCGAGAAGTTCCGCGCGGCGCTGTTCTCGCTGTGTCAGGAGCTCGCGCGCGAGATTGCGGCTGACGGTGAAGGCGCGACGAAGCTCATCGAAGTGAAGGTCACGGGCGCGCCGAATCTGAAAATGGCGTCCGACCTCGCGAAGTCGATTGCCGGCTCGTCGCTGGTGAAGGCCGCCATCTTCGGAGCCGACCCGAACTGGGGCCGCGTCCTCGCCACCGTCGGCGCGCGTGCGGGCTCGCAGGGCTGGGCGCTGGACCCGTCGGGCTCGCGCGTCACCATTCAGGGCATCTGCGTCTACGACAAGAAGCCGACGCTCGACTCGCCGGCGCGGCTGAAGGCGCGGATGCGGGAGCCTGAAGTGAAGGTGAATGTCGAGCTCCGCGCGGGGGAGTCTGACTCGACGGCGTGGGGGTGCGACCTCTCGTACGACTACGTCAAAATCAACGCCGACTACACGAGCCTGCTGAAGCCCGCGGCCGACGGCTCGGTCGCGCGAGACGATCGCCTCACCAACTACAGCCCCAGTTTCAAGGTCACGCTGCTCACCCAGGCGCTCTCGTACATCACGCGTTTTTCCGGCAAGCGTTGCGTGCTCAAGCTCGGCAAGGCGGCGCTGGCCAAGGACTCGCTGCGGCAGGCGTTCTGCGAAGACGTGAACCTGCTGAAGTCCGTCGGCATGGTGCCCATCGTCGTGCACGGCGAGGCGCCGAATGCGTCGGGCGACGCGAAGCTGCGCGAGGTGCTCGTCACCGGCAGCACGAACCTCGAGCTCGTCACCGTGTTGAACCGCAATGGCAGCCACGCGATTGGCGTGTCGGGTCAGGACGGCGGCCTGCTGCGCGCGAAGAAGGGCACGTCGGTGAAGGGCGAGTTCACCGTCGGCGACCTCGTAAAAATGAACGCCGAGATGCTCGAGATGTTCTTGCAGCGCGGGTACGTACCGGTCATCGCTCCGGTGGGAATCACCGAGGACGGCGAGAGCGTGCCGCTGGACGCCGACCAGGTCGCAGCGATGGTCGCGAAGGAATTGAACGCCTCGAAGCTCGTGTTCCTCACCGGCGCCTCGGGCCTGATGGTGGAAGACGAGCTGGTGCAGCAGATGCCGACCTCGCTGCTGATTGCGAAGCTCGAAGCTGGCGCGTTCGAAGGCAACCTGCTCGCGAAGGCAAAGGCAGCGTTGTGGGCGGCGCAGGCGGGCGTCGAACGCGTCCACGTCATCGACGCGCGCACGCCGCACAGCGTGATTGCCGAGCTCTTCACCGACCAGGGCGTCGGCACGCTGGTGACCGCCGGATGACGACCGAAGTGCACTCGCGCCGCGACACGATTCGCCGGCTCATCCGTTCGCAGGTCATCGGCACCCAGGAAGAGCTGGGCAAGCTGCTCGAGAAAGAAGGCATCGAGGTGACGCAGGCGACGCTGAGTCGAGACCTGGGCGCCCTGATGGCGCGGCGCGTTCAGCTGCCTGAAGGCGGCACGGCCTACGAGCTCGGTGACGCGCCGGTGGGAAATGGCGTCGAAGGGCTGCGCGCGGTGCATGCGCTGGTGACGACGGTCGACGAAGGCGACGCGATGGTTGTGGTTCACACGCGTCCCAGCGCGGCGTCGGTGGTGGCGGCGGCAATCGATGCGGGCCGCCCAGCGGGGGTGCTCGGCACGATTGCCGGGGACGACACGATTTTTCTCGTACCTGCGAAAGGCATTCGGCCGTCGCGGGTTGCCAACCAGCTTCGAACCATCTGGAAGAAGGGGAAAGGATGAGCTCAGTCGTTGCCAAGACAGACGCCGCCGGAGGAGCCACGCTGCACCCGCAGGTGCTCGCCTTTTCGAGCTCGCTGAAGCTCGACCGCACGTTGCTGAAGGAAGACCTCATCGGCAGCCTCGCGCACATCGCGATGCTCGCGCGCCAGAAGCTGGTGCCCGACGCCGACGCGCGCGCGATTCACCAGGGCCTGGTCTCGCTGTGGGAAGACGCAGCAAAAGGCACGCTGGTGTTGCCCGACGAAGAAGACGTGCACATGGCGGTCGAGGCCGAGCTGCACCGCCGCATCGGCAATTCGTCGCAGGTGCTGCACACGGCGCGGTCGCGAAACGACCAGGTGGCGACGGACCTTCGGTTGTGGACGCGGGAACAGTGCGCGCGAACGCTGCATTCGATTTCGGCGCTCGTCACCGAAGTGCTGCAGTACGCGAAAGAAGGCAGCGACGTGGTGTTGCCCGCGTACACGCACCGGCAGCGCGCGCAGCCGGTAACCCTCGCGTACTGGTGGGCGTCGTGGGCCGCGGGGTTGCTGCGTGACGCGGAAGCGTTCGCGTTCGTGCTCGGTCAGGCCGACACACTCGCGCTCGGGGTGGGGGCCATCTCCGGCACGTCGATGAACACCGACCGCGCGTCGGTGCAGCAGGCGCTTCAGTTCTCGAAGATGACGGACAACGGGCTCGACACCGTGGGCGACCGCGACTTCGCGCTCGACTTCCTCTACGCGTCGACGCGGCTGCTCGTGCGGCTCGGCCGGCTGTCGACCGACCTCATCGACTTCTCGTCGAAGGAATTCGGGTTCGTCACGCTGGGCGGCGAAATCGCGTGTGGCAGCTCGATGATGCCGCACAAGCGCAACCCCGACGTGTTCGAGCTGCTGCGCGGAAAAAGCGGCTCGGCGATTGGCGCGCTCACCGGCCTGCTCGCGACGGTCAAAGGTCTGCCGGGTGGCTACAACCGCGACCTGCAGGAAGACCGCGGCCCGCTGCTCGAGATGGGCGTGCGGCTCGACGAGTGCCTGTCGGTGCTGCGGCTCGCGCTCAAGAACGTGAAGTTCGAGCCCGACGTGTGCCGCGCGGCGCTGGAAGACGGCAGCACCCAGGCGACGGACCTCGCTGAGGCGCTGGTGAAGAAAGGCATCGCGTTTCGTGACGCCTACCAGGCGGTCGGCCGGCTGGTGCGCGTATCGCGAGAGAAGAACGTGCCGCTGGCGAAGCTCACCCTCGCGCAGGCCGTCGAGGTCGACCCCCGCTTCGACGCCGCGACGCTGACGGTGCTCGAGCCGAAGGCGGCGGCGGCCCGGAAGAACTCGCTGGGCGGCACGGGTGACACCGCGGTGGCGACGCAGCTGACGACGTTGACGAAAGCCGTGGCGGCGCTGGACGCGCGCGCGAAAGAAGTGCCGCGGCTCGAAGGCCTGTTCCATTCACTGAAGGAGACCTGGAAATGAAACGCGACTTCCTCACGCTGTCTGATTTGTCGAAGGACGAGCTGGGCGCGCTCATGCGCCGGACCCGCGTGCTGAAGGAAGCGCGCTCGCAGCGCCGCGTGATGAACACGCTCGCGGGCCGCACGCTGGTGATGATTCTCGAGAAGGCGTCGACGCGCACGCGCGTGTCGTTCGAAGCCGCGATTGCGCAGCTCGGCGGGCACTGCATCACGCTGCCCCCGACGGACAGCCAGATGGGCCGCGGTGAGCCGCTGCAGGACACGGCCCGCGTGACGTCGCGCTACGCCGACTGCATCGTGATGCGCACGTTCGGCGACGACCGCATTCGCCAGTTCGCGAGCGCGGCGACGGTGCCGGTCATCAACGGCCTCACCGACGGCGGACACCCGGTGCAGCTGCTGGCCGACCTGTTCACCATCGAAGAACGGTTCGGCGCGATTGCCGGCAAGACGGTCGCCTTCGTGGGTGACACGGCGAGCAACATGGGCCGGTCGTACTGCGAAGCGGCGCAGCTGTTCGGCTTCACGCTGAAGCTCGCCTCGCCCGAGGGCTACCGGCCGGCAGCCGATGTGATGAACGCGAACGTGCAGGTGACGGACTCGCCGCAGCAGGCAGTCACCGCGGCGGACGTGGTGGTGACGGACGTGTGGACGAGCATGGGGCAGGAAGCCGAGAAGGAAGCGCGGCTGAAGGCGTTCAAGGGCTACTGCGTGGACGACGCGCTGATGAAGCTGGCGGCGAAGAAGGCGATTGTCCTGCACTGCCTGCCGGCGCACCGCGGCGAAGAAATTTCGGCGAGCGTCATCGACGGCCCGCAATCGGCGGCGTGGGACGAGGCCGAGAACCGGCTGCACGTGCAGAAGGCGCTGCTGGAGACGCTGATCATCGAGAACGAGAAGGAAATCATTC
>JAYUXE010000538.1:0-1871 GCA_043753165.1 Archangiaceae bacterium
TTGTTCCAGATGAACCCCGACTTGACCGTGAACTTCGACGGGCCGGAATCAGCGGAACGGGCGGAGACCCTGATTCAGGGCCTCTACGTCATCGAAGGCCAACCGCTGTTTCACATCGATCGCCGCGGACACCAGCTGTTCCTCGAGCTGGTCATGCCGGAGCCCGTGATTCCCCGGAAGCAGCAGCGGATCCGCCACGCGACGAAGAAAGACCTCGATCTGCAGCTGGCGAGCTACACGCGTGAACACAACACCAACGATCAATCGACTGGCCACCACAAAGACTCAGGATTTTGCTTGGTCTGGAGCTCTGGTTTGAAAGTGACCGCTCCCGGCAAGGTCGCGCCAGTCACCGCGTTGGCGCCTGCGCTGCTGTCGGTGTTCGGTATTGCGCCTTCGCCGTGGATGCATTCGGCCCCGCCTGCCTTTCAGGTCGAGGCTTAGAAGGCGTCGAAGTCGATCGCCTCGAACCTCACGTCGGCCTTCTCGATCGTCCCGGCCGAGCCATCGAGAGACTTGAAGATCAGGTTCAGAGGCGAAGGCCTCAACCGTTCGGGCAGCGGCACGTAGGCGCTGCCACGCCATGACAGCCCGGGGTCCAACCCGAGCCACACCCTGGGAAGTACGGCCGACCGCGGAAGGCTTTCGATCGCAGGCGCGCTTCGCTCGAGCCGTGCGAGCACCGCTTGAATCATCGGGTAACGCGTCGTCGACAGCAGAAGGTTCCGGCGCCGAGAATAGCGCGTGCCCGGCGACCGGCTGCGCCACGCGAGAAGCTCAGGCGTCCACAGGCGTCGAAAGCCGTCGGGCTTGGGCGTTCCAGATTCGCGCAGCTCTCCAATTCCAATCTGCACATCGAGGCGCGCGACCAGAGCGAAACCCAGTTTGCGAATGAACCCCTGAATCGAGTTCGCGTTCGCGACCCCGACGACGAAAGAGAAACCTTCATCGGCCGCTGCGGCGAACGTGCGCTCGGCCAACCGCGTGAAGAGACCCGCGCCCTGGTGGCGAGGGTGGGTGACGGTGTTGACGGACAACAAGCCATGGCGGACTTCACCCCGAACCACCGCCGTGACAGGAACGCCGGCGTAGTGCGCCGCCAGTGAGCCGCCCGACCACGCGTCGAAGCCGACCACGCGACCTGCCGGGTTGTCGGCGTACAGCCACTGAAGCATGCGCGGCACGAACCGATCGTGCACCGGCCAGGTCTCGCGCAGCAGCGTGCTGACCGCTACCAGCCCTGCGTTGTCGGTGGTGACGCGCTTAAGCTCGTGCGGCGGCGACATTCGAGAAGCTGCGTCCCACGAAATCGCAGTAGCGCTCGGTTCTGAAGCCAGCTTCGACCAACCGAGCCAGCTTCGAGAGGACGCTGCCGCGGTTGTAATACATGAGCCAGTTGTAGAACCGCGAGCCGTTGATGCCCGGATGCATGAAGCGCTCTTGCTCGGTGTCGATGTCGTACGGATGGAGGTAGCCGACGATCGGGCCGGGCGCGCTGCGGGCCGCTTGCTGGATCACGGGGCTCGGCAAAGCGCGGAAGTAGACGCCAGCAGCAAACGGAATCCCGAGGCCCGGCAGAATACTGACGGGAAACTCCCACACCGAACCGAACTGGCGGGGCACGTCGCCAAAGTCTTCCCAGCCATAGAGCGGGTTCTTCCTCGGCAACACCGAGCTCGAGTACGAAAAGCCGAGCTCGGATAGCACCTGGTAGGCCCACGATGTCTTGTTCGTGAGGGACAGCACGGGCGCCCGAAAGCCCGTCACCTTCTTCGCCCCCGCATGGTCGAGTGCCTCGAGTGCGGCGGTGAGGTCGTCGCGAAAGTCGGACGGCGACTGACGATCGAGCGGAATGTGCTCGTTCGTATGGC